>JAPKDT010000027.1 GCA_028822475.1 SAR324 cluster bacterium | reverse complement strand
CCAAAGCTTCCATTCTTTCCTTCAGCATGGTGGGGTGACGCAGTCGGTCAGAAGGGGTTTCGTATTTGTTTTGTATCAAGTTATTTTCAATTGTACTGAGGGGGTTGATTTTCAATTGACAAAAAGCAAAATTTCAATGATAATCACTATCTATTATAATGTTCTCATTAAATCATGAATATTCAGTCGGACCCATTTTATGGGATGGCATCCTGAGAATTTTCATTGAGAACTCAATATTGAGAAAATTATTTCTCAGCTGATTGTAATTCTATAGTCCTCCAAAGGTGCCATCTGAACGGAAACGAAAAATATGCCAGGAAAATCTACCATTAAACATAAAGTTTGCCGTGCGCTCGGTGTCAATCTGATTGGCAGTCCAAGTGCGGCACTTACTCTGAGCCGACGTCCCAATCGTCCGGGGCAGCATGGAGCAAGCAGACAATCCAAAATATCCCCCTTTGGTCAACAGTTAAGAGAGACTCAAAAGCTGAAAGGATTTTACGGAATTGGTTCCAAACAACTGCGCCGTTATTATGAAAAAGCGGCCAGAGTCCGTAAACAAACCAACGTTGCACTTGTGCAGACACTCGAAACACGACTGGACAACATGACCTACCGCATGGGTTTTGCCGGCACATTACGCGCAGCAAGACAAATGGTGGTTCACTGTCATATTACGGTGAACGGGAAAAGAGTCAATAAACCCGGCTATCAGGTAAGTCCCGGTGATATCGTCCAACTGAGAGAGAAAAGCCAAAAAGTCGAGAGATACAAAGACTGGTACAATTTCTTTGAACAGAAGTTGGGTTATATTCAGCGTGACACAACAAATTTTTCTGGAACTTTGGTGCAGATTCCTGAACGTGAGGAAATTCCAATAGAAGTAGAAGATCATCTTGTTGTCGAGTTCATGGCTCGTTGATTATTTGCCTACAGCAACCGGTTGTCCTCAGCGGCAGCCTGTTGCAAATGGATTTAACTTAATCCAGCCCCTCCTCCCAAGCTCGAACATCTGTTCACAAAAAACAATCACTGACACTTCAAAGCGGATAATGAAAAACTCAAAACAAATTCGACAAGAGTTCATCACTTTTTTTGAAGATCGAGGTCACCGTTTTGTCCGCAGTGCGCCCGTTGTTCCAAATGATGATCCAACTTTGCTTTTTTCGAATTCTGGAATGGCTCAGTTCAAGGACGTTTTTTTGGGCACAGGTGTGCGTGAATATAACCGTGCCGCCAATTCACAAAAATGTATACGTGCCAGTGGAAAACACAATGATCTCGAAGACGTTGGTCATGATAATTACCACCATACTTTTTTTGAGATGCTTGGAAACTGGTCTTTTGGAGACTATTTTAAAAAAGAAGCAATTGGCTGGGCATGGGAATTAATGACGGATGTTTGGGGGTTGCCCAAAGACAAATTATGGGCCACTGTTTTTGAAGGTGGAGATGGCGTGGAAGCAGATGAAGACGCAGAAAATCTCTGGCGAACTATTACCGACATAAATCCGTCACAAGTTTTACGTTTTGACAAAGTGGACAATTTTTGGGAAATGGGTGAAGTTGGCCCCTGTGGACCTTGTTCCGAACTACACATTGATCTTGGCGAAGGCACCTGCCCGCTTTCCAAAGAACACAATTGCTCCGTGAATCTTGAAGGCTGCTGGCGTTTTGTTGAATTGTGGAACCTGGTTTTTATGCAATATCAACGTTTCCCGGACGGTCATCTGGAACCACTCGCAGCGCAGCACGTGGATACCGGAATGGGATTGGAAAGAGTTTGCCGTGTTTTGCAGGCTGTGGATTCAAATTACAGTACCGATCTTTTCGCACCGATTCTGGCAGGCATCAGTGAAGTTACCGGTCAGCAAGATACCCCAGGAGATGTAGGTGTAGCCTTCCGGGTGATTGCCGATCATTTACGCTCGCTGAGTTTTGCAATTGCCGACGGAGCGTTTCCTTCAAACGAAGGGCGCGGTTATGTTTTGCGACGGATGTTAAGACGGGCAACGCGTTACGGACGTCTACTGAACATGCACGAACCGTTTATTTATAAACTGGTGCCTGTACTGGCTGAAGTGATGGGTGATGCTTTTCCGGAAATAAACAAACAGCAAAAACATGTGCAAAATGTAATTCAGGCTGAGGAAACAAGTTTCGGCTTAACCCTTGACCGTGGACTGGAAATATTTGAGAAGATGGTCTCAACTCCGGAAACCAAAGCAGCAAAAGTGCTTTCCGGAGAAGATACTTTTAAACTTTATGATACTTATGGATTCCCGCTTGATTTGACAAGTTTGATGTGCGAAGAACGGGGAATTGGTACTGACGAAAATGCCTTTGAAAAATTGATGGAGGAACAGCGTGCACGTGCTCGTGAAGCAGGAAAATTTAAAGCTACGCTGGATGAATGGACAGAGATTTCAGCCGGTCCTGATTCAAAATTTGTGGGCTACGATGTTTTCCGTACGGAGTCAAAAATTCGGAGATTCAGTCTCAATGAGCAAGGGCAATTGCAGTTTATTCTTGATGTCACTCCATTCTACGCCGAATCGGGAGGTCAAGTCGGTGATCACGGTACGTTTGAACAAAACGGTAAAAAATGGAATGTGGTTGATGTCCAGAAACAAGGTGAATCGATCATTCATTTTTGTGAAAAACAAAGCTCCGAAGTTAAAAATAACGCTCCTGAAAATTCTCTGGAATTCACTCCGGATGACTCCACGCTGATTGCGGTGGTTGATATGGAACCACGTTTATCAACAACCAATAATCATACAGCCGCGCATTTAATGCATGAGGCTCTGAGGCAAGTTCTGGGCGAACATGTGAATCAGGCTGGTTCTATGGTTAATCCAGAAATACTGCGTTTCGACTTCACGCATTTTGAAAAAGTCAGCGAGTCGCAGCTGGAGGAAATTGAGAATATTGTAAATGCGGTGATTCGAAAAAACATACCTACAGATATTTATGAAACTCCGTTTCAGGAAGCAATTGATTCGGGTATTACCGCCTTGTTTGGTGAAAAATACGGCGATGTTGTACGTGTGGTTAAAGTATCTGATTTTTCTGAAGAACTCTGTGGAGGATGTCATGTAGAAGCCACCGGTCAAATCGGTCAGTTCAGAGTGTTTTCTGAAGAGGCAATTGCATCTGGAGTACGCAGGGTTGTCGCAGTAACGGGAAGGCAGGCCGAATTAATGAATCAGGAACACGGACGGGTCGCCCGCAGTCTGCGTCAGTTTATGAATGTTCCGGAAGCGCAAGTTCCAAAAATGGTCGAAAAACTTGCTGATGAAAAAAGACAATTGGAAAGAGAGTTACAAAATTTACGCAGCGAGAATGCCCTTGCAGGCGTCTCAGGCTTGCTCGCGCAGGCTGAAGATGTTGAAGGTGTGCTGGTTTTAGCTAAAATAATTGAGGTGGATTCAGCGGACACTCTACGCAATATGGGACAGGCTATCAGCGAACAGATGACCTCCGGTGTAGCATGGTTAGCTGCTACGATGTCCGGAAAAAGCACCTTGCTTTGTGTTGTTACAGATGACTTGATTAAACGTGGCTTAAAGGCCGGTGAACTGGTAAATGCAGTAGCTTTACTCGCCGATGGACGAGGCGGTGGAAAACCTAATATGGCGCAGGCAGGCATAAAAGCTCCGGAAAAACTTGCTGAAGCATTAGCCTCAGCAGCGGATTTAGTCCGTGAAAAACTGAAAAATTAACTGATGCGCTACGAAACATTTATCGGCAAACGTTATCTTTTTTCTCCAAGGCAGGATCGTTCGATTTCAGTCATCACCTGGATTTCGATCGGTGGTGTCGCTTTAGGTGTGGTTGCACTAATCGTTTCCACTTCTGTGATGAATGGTTTCCGCACAAATTTGCGTAACGCGGTGACAGGTTCCTTACCGCACATCACTGTTTTTGCCTGGGATGATGAAATGGATAATTATTCTGGACTGCAGAAACGTTTGACTGAGCATCCGGAAGTAAACGGTGTCGCACCATACATTTTCAAACAGGCTCTGCTCACCGGTCGTAAAAAGCCCAAAGGCGCGCTGTTGCGTGGAATTGATCCTCAGCAGGAAGCAAATGTGACAAGGATTGCTTCTTATCTACGTGACGAAGTTTACGGCCTTACTCCATCTCTGGAAAAACAAAAGCAAATTTCAGCGAGATTGCTGCAGCGTCTTTCACATCCTGAAGCAAGAACTAATGGTTTGAAAGACGGAATTATTCTAGGCGCAAAATTAGCACGTCAATTGGAAGCAAATGTCGGAGATTCGGTCAAGCTGGTTTCTTCTGAACAACGGTTGACTCCTATGGGCGATGTGCCGCGGATAAAAAAACTAGAGGTTATCGGAATTTTTGAATCAGGAATTTCCGGTTATGATGAAGTTCTGGCCTTTATCGATTACCGTCTGCTGCAAAAGATTTACCGTATGCAAAACAAGATAACCGGTTTGGGTGTGCGTATCAGTGATCCTGAAAATGCACCTGATATTGCAGACGAACTTGCTGGACTGAGTGAGGATTATATAGTAGGGAATTGGGCGGATGAAAACAAAAGTATCTTTCAGGTGATGAAAATTGAAAAAATCGGCCTTTTTCTGATCCTCTCGCTGATCATTGTAGTGGCAGCATTCAACATCATTAGTTCGCTGATTATGTTGGTGCTGGAGAAATCCCGTGAAATTGCGATACTCAAGGCCCTCGGTGCAAAAGATTCCGGTATACGGAAGATTTTCTTTTTTCAGGGATTAGTGATCGGTTCGCTGGGAACCATCGGTGGAGTATTTGTGGGACTCGCAATCTGCTGGATCTTAATGAGCTTTGATATAATTGATATTCCTCCAGGAGTTTATCCCGGTGGGAATCGGATTCCCGTCCTGATTGACTGGTTCGATGTGGCGCTCGCGACCGTGGCTTCCTTCACAATTTGTATTTTGGTAACGCTATATCCTGCCTCAAAAGCAGCTCGGCTAAATCCGGTAGATCCTTTGCGCTACGAATAAGAAATATGAATGAGTTAGTATGTTAAAAAAACTTGTTTTTGTGATGTTTCTGTGTAATTATCGAAGGTTGTCATTAGCTGATAATAATTATTACTTAAAATGAGTGTAAAACTCTAGACCGAATTTCAACCGAGGAACTGTCGATGACTTATACTGTAACCCCAAACTGCGATAATTGTAAATATACGGACTGTGTAGAAGTCTGTCCTGTGGAGGCATTTCACGAAGGGCCGACTATGTTGTACATAAATCCGGAAACGTGCATTGACTGTAATGCCTGCGTTGAGGAGTGTCCTGTGGAAGCAATTTACGCGGATGTGGATGTTCCTGAGAAATGGGCAAGTTACACAGCGCTAAACGAAGAAAAATGTGAAGAGTATCCGATTATCGACGAAGCAAAAGATCCTCTCCCAACCGCACGAACTCTTGAAGAAATACAAGCTGCTGAAGGATGAAACTGAACAGTAGCTGCTGATTCATTTTTTGAACAGAAGCAGCAGTCAGGTTGAGCCTCAGATTTACGTTGTTCAGCAATAATCCAGGATCAGCATTCTTTAAGAACGTTGCATATAAACAAATTATAACACAAACACAGACGACCCATGGCCGTACCAAGAAGTAAAACCTCGCGCAGTCAACGTGACCACAGACGAGGACATATAAAAATAACAGAATCCGCGCTTTCAGAATGTACAAACTGTAACGCGCTGATCCGTCCTCATCGAGTCTGCCCTGAATGTGGATTTTATAAGGGTGTTGAAGTAATTGAAGTGAAAGCATCTTGAGCCGTTTGTTCTGCTCTTTCACTCATCAACAGCATACCAGAGAAACGCATGGCAATTGCAGTTGACGCAATGGGAGGTGACAGACCTTTAACTGTTCAGGTGGCGGCGGCGGTACAGGCCGTCAAAGACTTCGGTATTGAAGTAATAATTGTTGGAGCGGAAGCTCAAATAAATCAGCAACTGAAACAATACAGTTACGATCAGCAAAAAGTACGTGTTGTCAATTCCACAGAAATTGTGGAAATGAACGAGTCTCCCGCTAACGCTCTACGACAAAAAAAAGACTCATCTATCAGGGTTTCTGTTGATCTTGTCAAAGCAGGTGAAGCAGATGCTGTTGTCAGCGCGGGAAATACCGGTGCCTCAATGGCAACCGCAAAGTATGTCCTCAAGTCTATAGAAGGAATCGAGCGTCCCGCAATTGCTTCGATAATGCCCTCCGTTCACCGCAACCATACCTACGTCCTCTTGGACGTCGGCGCAAACACGGATTGCAAACCCCTTTATCTCTTTCAATTTGCCTTAATGGGCGATGCCTACGCACGTACGTATCTGCACCTGGAAAATCCGCGAGTCGCTTTATTAAACGTTGGTGAGGAAGAGGGTAAAGGTTATCTGGATCTGAAAGAAACCTTCGATCTGTTGAAACAGAGTACCCTTAATTTCGTAGGTAACATTGAGGGTAAAGCCATGTTCAAAGACAGAGTTGATGTTGTGGTCTGTGACGGTTTCATCGGCAATATAGCGCTTAAAGTCGCAGAAGGAACTTTCGATTTTGTGCGCAGTATTCTACGTGAAGAAGTTCAGAGATCCTGGCTTTCAAAGTTAGGTTACCTTGCGATGAAGGGCCCTTTCCAACAGTTAAGAAAAAGGGCGGATTATTCTGAAGTTGGAGGGGCACCTTTACTTGGCGTAAACGGAGTGGTAATAATCTGTCACGGGAGTTCAAAAGTTCATACCTTACGCAATGCAATCAAACATGCACAGGAATGTGCCGAACAAAAACTGAATGATAAAATTGCGGTTGAAGTTTCTGAAAACCTAGAAGTCATCAAGCAGGCAAAAATAATGAACGGTGAAAGCATCTAAAGTTAGTTGGTTTTACGGTGCTTTGTAATTTGCTCTGTTAAATATTCCTCGCATGCATCCCAGGACATTTCTTCAAGTTTTAATCTCTCATAAAGTGTGAAAATCACTTGAAATTCCTGCAGCAACGTCAACCCTGATTTTTCCTGTGCCGGAAGCATTTTGTGCCGCAGGACGTTCAGCATATAAACACTTTCTTTTAAACGTCTTAAGCTTAGTACCCGCTGTTTGTAGTCATACAAAAGATAGCTAAAAATAAAGACACCTCCATCATCCAACTCAGTTGTCCATGCCCAATCGTCTGTCTGGAATTCTTTTCTGTTTTTAAGCAGGTTCCTGCCGTCAAAGACAACTTGGGCAAATTCATCATCTCTATCGATGAGCGGAATTGGAGAGTCACTCGAATTATCTTCTGGGGAAGATGACATAAAAAGGAGGGTTTTGCTAGAGTTGTTTAAATCTGGATTATGGAAAAGTGTTCAAGCAAGAAACGTTGACGCCAAAGATATTTAACCTGTAAAGAACGGTGATTCTCCTTCAGAGTGATCTGTGATATCAAAAACTCCAACCAGTTCTGGGATCGCCTCTTTGAGCATGACTTCTACACCTTGTTTGACAGTGGTGTCGATCAGACTACAGCCTTGACAACCTCCTCCAAAACGTACATAAGCGGCGCTGTCCTTTATTCCTTCCAACATGACATTCCCACCGTGTGAGGCCAGCATAGGATTGACCTGCTCATCCAGCATGAGTTGTATCTGATCTTCCAGGGAACCACTAAGCTTACTGATAGACAGTTGAGGGTTTCTGGCTTCCAGGTCACCTTCTTCATTGATTTCAATGATTGTCCCTTCAAGATAAGAAACATTTTTGCGTTCACTAAATACTGTAATTCCGGCGACCTCAAACTGAATGCTGCCTTCTAGAGGTGATTCAACCAATTCAAGCCGATAATTTGCTTTTAAAGGTGAAGTCGGCTCAACTATAACCTGCACACCTTTCAGGGCATCAGCCTTTTGCATTTCATCATTTATCTGCTTACCTGCAGGATCTGTGATGGACATATATGAAGTATCTGCACTGCTGAAAAGTGCTTCGAAGGAATCTGTAAAGTTAAATGAGTCAAAACCATTGTCATAAAGAATTTCTGCTGCAGTCAATACCTCACCGTCTTCACCACCGTAAAGCAGAATATCTCCGGCAAAAGGCATTTGGTAAATGGAAGTTTCAAAATGCTCGATCGGTAAACTATGTGAAGCGGGGATATTCTCTACTTCATGTGCTTCAGAACTACGGAGATCGAAAACATAGGGACGTTTGGAAGTACGGCGTTTTTCAAAAAACTCACGAGGACTCAGGCGGTATTCAGCGATATTGAAATCATTGCCTTCGGATAGATCATTGAATTTAAACATAGAAACCTTTATTGGAATTGATATTTTCACCAGGAAAGGTATGCTTAGACCGTAGTCTCCTGCAACTTTACAATAAACTATAATTTTATACGAACTCCCCTGACGTGTCAAACTATGGAAAATATTAAGATAATTGAACTAAAAAAACGTCCATGGGTCGTTGCACACAGAGGTTATCGAGCTAAGTATCCTGAAAACACAATTGCGGCTTTTGAAGCAGCAATTGCTGCAGAAGCGGATATGATTGAACTGGATGTCTGCCTGACACGTGACCGGATTCCTGTGGTCATCCATGATAAAACTCTGGATAGAACCACAAACGGTAAAGGATTAGTTTCAGCACATACTCTCGCTGAATTAAAAGAGCTCGATGCCGGAAGCTGGTTTGGCGCAGAGTTTAAAGGAGAAGCTATTCCGACACTTGAGGAACTGCTGCTGAAAATTAAAGGCAGGATTACAGTAAATATCGAAATAAAACCGGAAAGTTTTGAAGCACCGGCTCCTCCAGACGCAATTGAAGTGCAGGTCTGTGAAATGGTGGAAAAGCTGGAGATGGCGGATTCAGTGCTGATTTCAAGTTTTGAACATTTCTTTTTTGGCAGAATACAGCGCTGGTATCGTGATCAAAATATATCCGTGAAAATAAGAACGGCAACTCTGCAGGAGGCTCCTCTTGCGGATGATTTCGCGGTGGCTCTTTGTCAACGTCATAAGGCATATTCCTATCATCCCAATGAATGTTTGGTAACTCCTGAATTGATTCAGCTTTTACAGACGGAAGGTTTTCGGATTTTCCCCTACACGATCAATGCTGAAAAAAGGATGGAGCAGTTGATTAAGTTGGGTGTAAGCGGAATAATTAGTGATGAGCCGGAACTCTTGTGGAAAGTAATCCGCAGGCTGCAAAGCAGTGGATAATGATTTTACAGCTTATGCCGAATCTTGCTAAACCGGCTGGGTAAAATTTATCAGCTGCGTCATTTTTTCTGCTGCTTTACCACTGTCCACGGTTTCTGTTGCCAACTCAACGGCTTCCTTCAAATCATCAGCGATCCCTGCTACAACGATGGCACCTGCCGCATTTACCAGGGCGATATCACGTGCAGTACCTTGCTCTTGACAGGAAAAAATTCTTTCAATAATCTTTGCGCTTTCTTCCGGACTGTCAATCCTGATCTCATCCAGATTTCCTGTTTTGAATCCCAGCTCCTGCGGATTTATGTCATACTCACGGATCCTACCGTCGCGCAGTTCAGCTACATGAGTAGGAGCGGTAACGGTCAATTCACAAAGTCCGTCATGTCCATGCACCACCAGCACACGTGAACTTCCGAGACGCTGCAGTACCTGTGCGATTTTCAAGGTCAGTTCTTTGTTGGGTACGCCGATCAGTTGGCTTTTTGCTCCTGCCGGATTTGTGAGTGGACCAAGCAAATTAAAAATAGTTGGTACTCCCAAATCTTTACGAATGGGGCCGGCAAAGCGCATCGCAGGGTGATGATTGATTGCATAACAAAAACAAATATCCAATTCTCTCAGGCAACGTTCTACCTCGCTTAATTCCAAGGTTATATTTACACCTAAAGCTTCAAGAGCTTCCGCGCTGCCACTTTTTCGGGTGTTGCTGCGGTTACCGTGTTTTGCAACCACTGCGCCTGCCGCCGCAGCGATAATGGCGGCACAGGTGGAGATATTAAAAGTACTGATCCCGTTTCCACCTGTACTGCAGGTGTCAATCGCGTTTTCCGGTGCAGCAATGCTGGACGCACGTTCACGCATGGCCAGGGCTGCTCCCGCCATTTCATCAGCTGTTACGCCCTTTGCCTGCAAGAGGGCTAACAAGGCTGCTGCTTGAACCGAAACCGCTTCTTCACTCATAATCCAAAGAATCATTTGACGTGCTTCTTCAAAACTCAGTTCCTCTGCCGCCAGTAATTTTTGCAGTAATTCTTTCATTTGCTTGTTGCTTTTAAATTATGAAGCGCTTCTTCAGCCCAGTTAATGGCTTCAATCGCAAACAGCAACTGATGCTCTTTGCGTGTTAGAAATGGATTTAACTCCAGACACTTATACCGGACTTCTTTAGAGAATGCCAGTCCAAGATGACACAGACCATTTTTCCTGCTTCTTCTTTCACTTGTGGGCGGACCGGCCATTCCCGTTTCAGCAAGTGCCCAATCAGTTCCTGACTCTCTGAGCATTGCTTCCGCAAGATCCTGGGTCCGTTTCTGTGAAACAGTTGAGTCAACAGTTAAAGAGCTGCCTAAAAATTGTGTTTGTGCTTCCGGACTGTATAGAATCCGGCCATCCAAAAAATGCTTAGATGCTCCGGATAGGCTGGTAAAAGCAGCAGATATTAGTCCACCAGTACTGGTTTCCAGCACAGAAAAGCTGTGTAGCATTTTTTGCATTTCACACTGATTGAGGAACTTCTGCAGCTTTTTCGCAGATTCTTCAAGTTGCTCCATCAATTCATGTAAATGCTGCTGCAGTTCAGTTAAGTTGGAAGATAGTATTTCGAGTCTATTTTTTCGTTTTTCGTATAAACCGTAACGCGATACCTGTTGTGAGGAAGTTGCCGGTAGAAAAGCCATTAGCTCATGTCCGGCTTGAGCTGCCCTGCGGATAAGTGTTGATGAAATCAAAAAAAATCTCTGCAGATTTTGTGGAAAGAATTCTGTTTTTATCAAGGTAACGCTTAAAGTTATTCCGCGTTTTTGGCTTAATTGTTTTAAAACATTTTCAATATCAACGTCATTTCGCGGTGCCAACAGCAAGTGAGAGTTGTATGATATTTCAGCAAGGTCCTCATTTGTGAATATTTGTGGATTGAGCATTCGTTCAAGCAAATCTGCACCTAAGATCATACGCACTTTGTCTCCTGCGGAGAAAGTACGAATGTGCTCTGCCAAACGATGGGGACGATCGTAAGACAACTCTCTGCGTGAAACTGCGGAATTATTATTTGCTAATTTAAGCTCAAATCCGGATTCTTCTGCAATTTTCGCAACTAATGAAATTTTAGGATTAGACCAGTCATTTAACGCACTTCTCAGTATTTCCATGCGCATAACCGCTGACGGTATTTCCCGCTGCTTGAGAGGATCGGGATGCATGCCGTTGGAAAGTATAAAGACGACCAACTGAGTTTCCGGAAATTGCCGGAGAACGGATTCCGCCAATAACAGATGGTGATGACCTGCTGGATCTGCTGTTAAAGGAAAATATACGGTGGGCAGTTTAGCCTCAGAAATTGAGCTACTCATGTATTAACACTCCACAGCACAGTAGAAGTCATTGATGCTCACTTTTGTAAGGGCTGAATCGAGGGAAATCAACAAACTCTTAGCTTACTATTCAGCAACTACTTTTTGTAGGAGCTGCAGGTTTAGCATCTTGAGGGTTGAATTGACTGCAGCAATAACTTGATCGGAATCAATGCCAATGGTTTGCAGACGTTTACCGTTCACTTGCCAAGTAATGATTGCTTCAGTGAGTGCATCAGTTTTGCCTCCACGCGGAATCCGGATTTGATAATCAACCAGTTCCGGAGCATCGAGATGCACTAGTTTTAAGACTTTTTTGACAGCACTCATAAACGCATCATAGCCGCCGTTTCCACTGCCTGCTTCAAGGTATTCTTTTGAATCAATTTTAAGATGAATTGTGGCTGTGGCCCTTAAGTTCAGCCCACTGGATATTGAGCAGTTCAGGAGTTCAATTCGTTGAGTATCGCTGGTTTCTAGCACATCGGTAATAATGATCGGCAAGTCTGCAGCAGTCATTGATTTTTTTGAATCACCGAGCTCAACAACTCTTTTAAGTACTTTCTGCAAATTTTCATCAGCAAGCTGAATACCCAGCATTTCCAGATTTTTTGCGAGAGATGCTTTACCGCTCATTTTTCCCAGGGCATAACTCCTTTTACGTCCGAAGCGTTCCGGTACAATGGGGTTATGATACAATTTGGCTTTTTTGTCGCCATCCGCATGAATTCCACTGGTTTGAGTAAAAACATTTTCTCCAACAATCGGCGCGTTGTCTGCCAGTCTCTTTCCTGAAAAGCTCTCTATCATTTCACTCACAGGAGAAAGATGCGATTCGTCAATTGAAAGTTCCATTCCCATTTTGTCATGCAGCACGACCGCGATTTCAGCCAGCGAGGCATTTCCGGCGCGTTCGCCAAGACAGTTCATAGTACAATGTATGTTTCTCACCCCGGCCTTGACCGCATAGAGAACATTGGCTACACCTAAACCGTAATCGTTGTGTGGATGAAAATCAAAAGTTGCCCAGGGAAAACGTTCGAGCATATCCGAAATACTTGAATAAACTTCATCCGGAGATAAAACTCCGAGAGTGTCAGGAAGCATGAAATGTCCGATGCCGTCATCTTTGAGTGCCGACATCATTTCGAAAACATATTCCGGGCTGTTGTGATATCCGTTTGACCAGTCCTCAAGATAAACGTTTACATTTAGCTGATTTGCATGTGCATATTTCAGTGTCTGACGGATGTCGGTGACATGCTCTTTTAGCGTCTTCCTGAGTTGTTTTTTGCAGTGATTTTCACTACCTTTAGTCAGTAAATTCATTACAGTACAACCGGATTCTTTAATCCAGTCTACACTGCGTTTCTGATCAATGAAGCCCAAAACTTCGATACAATCCAAAAAGCCATTTTCTTTAGCCCATGCCGTGATATTTTGAACTGAACCTAACTCGCCTGCTGAAATCCTTGCTGAAGTTACTTCAATTCGATCGACACCCAGTTTTTTCAGCAGGGTTTTGGCAATATTTGCCTTTTCCGGTGGCGTGAATGAGACACCTTGTGTCTGCTCACCATCCCTCAGGGTGGTGTCCATCAATTTAATTTTATTTGCTGAAGAAGACATGCTGTGTGTATTGTTGTTTGAAAAGGAGCGCGAAAAACGCTGTCGTTTATTTTCTGGAAAATTTATGCAAGACCAAACTAGCGGCCAGCACGAAAGTCAATCCCAGATGTATTTCACGCGGAAAATCAAGAACATCCGTTCCGTAAAGCAGTAAAGGAATTCCAGAAAAAATCAATCCCAAACCACTGAAAAATTGGATAATTCCGGATGCTGTAACCAGCGAAAGCTTTTGAAGACGTTTAGCGTGTCCCCGTATATGATCCCAGGAATACATGGGAAAAATAACCAAAAAGAAAAAACCAGCCCAGATATGTAATAAGGAAGTCGCTGAAGACTCTTCTGCCCATGGAAACAGCTTTGGATAAGCCAACAGTATGCCGGATAGAATCAAAAAAACACAGCTTAAAACAATTAGTTTTCGCAAGACTTCCGCAAGGAAAAAAGAGTAGATTGGCAATTCATGGAACGGACTAATAAGCGCATTAGCTTAGCTCAAATGAAGAATAAACGCAACTTGTGGCGCAGACAAGACAAGAAAAGACAAGTCAGAGCAACTCGAATTTTGCTAAATCATTGCGGAGCTCAGCAGCATTTTGGAAATGAATTCCGTAGATACCTGAGTTCTGAGCAGCTTCAACATTGGCTAGTGTGTCATCCATGAAAACTGTATTGGTTGGT
>JAPKDT010000284.1 GCA_028822475.1 SAR324 cluster bacterium | reverse complement strand
AGGAGAAATTAGCACTGAATGAAGAAATGATGCGCTTTGCAATGGTTACTCAGCATTTAAGCAGTGCCATTGACAGTCTCTCAGTCTGCGCATTTATATTTGGAGCTTCTTTTCAACTTTATGATGCCAAACAACTAGCTGAGGTATTGAACGCTGTTACAGGTTGGGATACAGATGTAACAGAAATATTAGCAGTCGGTGAACGCCGCCTCAATATGCTGCGGGCTTTTAACTCACGAGAAGGAATAGGCCGTGAATCAGACACACTGCCTAAAAAGATGTTCAAACGTCCCCTTGAAGGTGGCAGATCCGACGGTTATGTCCTGGATGAAAAAGAGTGGGAAGCAGCTCTGGAAGACTACTATCGCTTGTGCGACTGGAATGTAGAGACAGGACATCCATCACTGAAAAAGTTGGAATCACTGGGGCTGGGCTGGGTAGTTACTGAGAATGAAGCTCTTTCACAAGTTATTTCCTGAAACTATAACAGCGCTTGTAAACCTTAATTTCAGTTAAAGACAGGTGAGGGTTTGTGCCGATTCAAAATAGGATTACGCCGACAGGATTGATTCCTGAAGAGGATGATTTCTGGAGTCCGGAAGTACTTAAAGAAGTTCATACTAGAAGCCCAAAAATGCTTCAGACCTTTGAAAAGGTTAAGTCTGTGGCACCAACAAAAACTACAGTGCTGCTTTTGGGTGATACTGGTGTCGGAAAGGGTACAGTTGCAAAACTTATTCACCAGCACAGCAGCCGCAAAGATGAGTCATTTGTACATGTGCATTGCGGAGCATTGCCTGACACACTAGCCGAGAGTGAATTATTTGGTTATGAAAAAGGTGCCTTTACCGGTGCGGTTAAACGTAAACTTGGACGTTTTGATACTGCTCAGAAAGGAACTATTTTTCTAGATGAGATAAATACAATTTCCGGAACGATGCAGATAAAACTGCTCCAGGTACTCCAGGATCGTATTTTTCAACGTGTGGGTGGCGAATACCCAATTGAAACAGATGTACGTGTGATTGCCGCATCTAACTCAGATTTGCAGCAACTTTGTGATGAAGGTCTTTTCCGCAAAGATCTTTATTATCGTCTAAGTGTCTTCCCCCTTGAAATACCTTCCCTTCAGGAACGATCCGAAGACATTCCGGATTGGGTGAGTTATCTGATTGAATGGTTTAATAAACTGTATTTCAAAGAAATTCAGGATGCGGATCCTTTAGTGGTCAAGGCTCTACAGGAATACTCATGGCCGGGTAATATTAGAGAACTGGAAAACGTTATTGAACGTGCATACATTCTGGAAACAACCTCAACTCTCAGGGCTGAAAATTTTCCGCAGGAATTGTTTGGTGATCTAAATAATCCAGCAGAAATTGCGATGGACATAACTCAGCCTCTCGCAGAAGTTCGCCGTCAAAGTCTGGAGCACATCGAAAGGCAGTATCTCAAAGAATTGATGGCAAAGCATCTTGGGCGTATTAACCAAGCGGCAGAGACCGCCGGGATAACTACCAGACAGCTACATAAACTTCTCAGTAAATACAGAATTCGCAAAGAAGAGTTCAAACCCTCGCAAGCATCCTCTTCAAAAAAATAAATACTTTTCATGAACACAGTTTAATCTTAAACACGCGTTTCCCAAAACCCTGATTCATTCAGGTTTGGAATGCTTAAATATTCAGGATTAAAAGCATAAAATTTTGAAATCGCTGACTAGGATTCGCTGAAACGTTCTGTGAGTTTAAGACGCTGAATTTTTCCTGAGGGGCCTTTGGGTAGTTCTTTAAGGAAAAAGTAGCGTGAAGGCGCACGGTATTCCCCCATTGCAACGGAACACAATTCACGTAATGCGGACTCATGAACTTCCTCTCCGGGACGTGGAGCAATGGCGGCAGCTACCGTTTGTCCGTAATGCTCATCCGGAAGCGGAAATGCCGCGGCTTCCAGAACTCCTGCATGCCGGTAAAGCACATCATCAATTTCACGTGGCGCAATATTTTCACCACCTTTGATGATGAGTTCCTTGAGGCGTCCGGTAATAAAAACATATCCATCTTCATCCATTTTTCCAAGATCTCCGGTTCGGTACCAGCCATCCCGAGTAAATGCATCTCTGGTGGCTTCCGGATTTTTGAGGTAGCCCTGCATCACATTTTGACCGCGTACTTGTACCTCGCATTCTTCGCCGGTAGAAGCTACCTTTCCTTCTGCGTCCGCAACTCTTACTTCGTTACCGAAGGCAATTCCTGGTGAACCAAGTTTGTGTAATTCCGGATTAAGCGGATTTGAAAGCATTGGTGCGGCGGTTTCAGTAATTCCCATCGTTTCAACTATGCTAAGTCCAAACCTTGCTTCAAATGCTTTGTGAAGAGCAGGCGGCAGAGCTGCAGAAGCAGAGCGTCCGAAACGTACTTTTTTTAGCAGAGATTTTAGCTTTGCGTCTTCCTCTGCATTCAGCAAATAGGAAAGGATCGTCGGCACTGCACTGAACCATGTGCATTTTTCTTCAACCATCCAGGCCCAAAAATTAGAGACCTGAAAGCGGTCAGGCAAGACAAGTCCGGAACCACTGACCAAAGTTCCCATCACAGAAACTGCTTGAGCGTTGATGTGACAAAGCGGTAAAACACATAAACTATTGTCTTCCGGAGTCAATTCGTGCGCTATCATTGTATTCCAGCCCCCGTGAATCAGACTCTCATG
>JAPKDT010000283.1 GCA_028822475.1 SAR324 cluster bacterium | reverse complement strand
AGTGAGACTCATTGAGGGTTCAAGTTCTGTCTCTGTGGAAGTCTGCATCTCATCCGCCAAATCATCAACGAGTTCACCATGTGGTTCCAGCAGGAGAGAGACTGTCAGTTCCTGGCCTTCAAGCGAAAATTTACTTTCTGCAAAACATAAAATCCTCTCCCAGAGATAGGGTTGTTTTAAATTTTCTTCATCTGCAATCCAGTTAGAGAGCAGTTTAAGATCTTCACGTGTTTTTAATATTCTGGCGGTTTGTAGTTGATCATCTACATTCCATTCTGCAATGTGTTGAATTGCACGAGGTAAATATTTTTTGAATAAGGACAAAGTTTCCGGAGTATATGACTCAAGTGCGATAACTCTGGAAAGAGCTGTTTCACGTGCTAGGACCCAGTTATGAATCAATACCGGATGTTTTATCAGAAATGGAGCCATGCCCAAACCAGTGGCATTTCCTATGCCAAGATATTTACTTATTTCCGGATTCAAGCTGACTGCCTTTCGCCCACCACGCATTTTTGCGACATGTTCAACTAGTTCGATCGTGAACCAACGAAAAAGATAAACCGTGAGTAATTCTACCTGAAATGCTCCTCGAGTTTCCGGACGCTTAGCTATTTTCTCCCTGTCTGCGCAACCGAATTTACCACTCCCGTAAACAGCTGTTGTACGCATCAGATAACTGACCGAAGCTAAAAGGGCAACATCGGGCTGTTTTCCCTCAGACAAACTTGAGGCCACATTTTCAAACAGACGTAGACTCTTATTAGCTCGACCCAGCACAAGTTCACTTGGACTGAATCGGCCTGCCTCCTGTTTTGGAGTGTTTACTGAGAGTCTTTTTATATCCGCTTCAGTCGGAATTCCATCGAAAAGATTGAATGTAGCATCCCAGACCTCTGCTACTACACGGTCGGTACGCATTTTTGGATCTATTGCATTTGTAAAAGTAACAAGTGAATAAGTACGCTCCAGAGTGTGCACAGCATAAACTGAAACTCCATAACCGTCTTTATCTATGTCAAAACGTATTTTTTCAAACCTCCATTTTTCTCTGGTTATTCTGCGAGTCAGACTACGCATAAAACTTAGGCGGGTCTGAAAAGAGGAACCCATTCTGGACAAACGCATTACCTTTTCCGGTGAACGCATTCCTGTTGAAACAACATGGTTTAGCTCAGTAATATTCTCTTTCATCGTTATTTTTGAGGACCAAAAGATTTTTCAAAGAATTCGAGCCAGTTAAGTCCGGCAAAGCGCACAATTTCATTTTCGGAAAAACCAGTTTTCCTCAAACAACCAAAAATATTTTCAAAATCTCGATTGTCACGGAACCATTTAGGCTGTTCTGGGAAACCTGCTAAATTTGCTGAACCTTCACCAAAATCTCTCTCGTTGCTCCATGTTCCGTTGCGCATCCACTCAACCACGCTATCAGGTTGATTTTGACATAAATCACTGCCTATGCCAATCCGCTCAACGCCTATCATTTCAGCAGTCCGCGCGATCATAACGCAGAAATCTTCCAGCAAACACGCTGATTTATCTTTCAAATGATGAGGATACATTGAAAAACCAAGCATTCCACCGCTTTCAGCAAGAGCCTTTAAAACATCATCCGACTTGTTTCGTAACGCCTCGCACCAGAAAAAAGGATTTGCATGAGTGATGGCAATCGGTCGCGCTGAAATTTCTATTGCTTCAAGAGTTGAACGAGGTGCAGAATGGCTCATGTCAACAACCAGTCCAACCCTGTTCATTTCCTTGATCACTTGACGTCCCATCCTTGTTATTCCTGGATCATCTTCTTCGTAACAGCCTGTTGCCAGGAGACTTTGGTTGTTGTAGGAAAGCTGCATGAAACGTACGCCAAGTTGATGACATATTTCAACTAATCCGATATCATCCTCAATAGGCGAGCAATTTTGAAAACCAAAAATAATTGCTGTTCGCCCCTCATCCCTCGCTTTCAGCACGTCATCTGCGCATCGTCCCTGAAAAATAAACTCTGAATAATGCTCAAAAAGACGGTTCCAGGCTATCAAATTCTCTACCATTTCCTGAAAATCCTCATGGTAACATATTGTTACGTGAACAGCTGCTACTCCGCCTTCATTCATCTGACGAAATATTTTCTCTGACCAGTTGTTGTATTGGAGTGCGTCTATGATTATAGGCGATTTAGAATTTTTCACAGCTTCATTACTTGTTTGAGGAAAGAGCAAATTAAACTAATAATTACGCTTTATTTTCGCACCATTATAGAGAATATATGAGTAATTTTCATCAGCAAGTTTTCGCTGGGAAACCGAGAGTGGATCCATATCATATTGAGTTCGATACAAGCTC
Organism: SAR324 cluster bacterium; assembly: GCA_028822475.1. Classification (GTDB taxonomy): domain Bacteria; phylum SAR324; class SAR324; order SAR324; family NAC60-12; genus Arctic96AD-7. The sequence goes on along the minus strand of JAPKDT010000283.1, from coordinate 370 downwards.
ATACCATCATGATCTCGTCTTTGCTTGCCACGTATGTGCATCCACATATTTTTGCCAATAATTTGTTCTACTTCCGGAGGCATATAAGATTGCAGTGAAAAACCTATTCTTCTGTGCTTACTTTTGTTTGGCTTTGAACCATGAATGACAGCACCATGGTGAATTGACATTTCTCCTGGTTTTAGGATCAAATCAACAACATTTGATTCATCAACATCTTTGACAACTTGTCCGCGCGTTAATATGTTATTTTCAGAAAATGTATCTTCATGTTTGCGAATATTTTGCTTGTGACTACCAGGAATCATCGTCATGCAGCCCATTTCTAAATTGCTCTGCGTTAATGCAATCCATGGTGTGAGGAAGTCAC
>JAPKDT010000026.1 GCA_028822475.1 SAR324 cluster bacterium | reverse complement strand
CAGTCAGTAAATTTCAAAGTATACAGCGGTATTTTCCTGGAGCGAGAGTGATTTCCGAAGTAAGGGGGAGCACAAAGGTGCGGTCATTCTTAAAATAAACTATGACTTTTGTTTCGTTAATGAAAATCCATGAGGGAGTTGACTTGCTCCACGCTTGATGGGGAGCCGATGCGTCCTGATAAGGCAGTCGGCAGAGGTAGCGTACCTCCATCGATTTTTCTGCAGGATATATAAATCGTGAGGGTGCCGAAGAACTGCAGCCGAAAAAAAATGTTAGTGCAAATAAAAACAATGCAACATTTTTTTTCATGATTGTATTATGTTGAAACAAAGTTTGTTCAACTTCTAAATACAAAAAACGTGTGCTGAAAATCCGGCTTATGACTCTATTTCTTCTTCAACTTCCGGAAAGTACAAAATGCGTGAACAATAGGGGCAGTTTTTGTGTGCATTCGGATTTGCCATCAATTCATTGACCAACTGTGGTAATAAAACCATGTGACAACCACTGCAGCTTTTGTCCTGAATGGCACAGACAGGTGTCGAGATTCCGCTTTCCTGACAACGCTCATAAAAACGTTTGATGTTTTGTGGTGTTTTTTTCAGTAAACGGTTTCTTCGAGGTTCCAGTTTTGCGATTTTCTTTTCTGCTTTTTCTTGTTTTTTCAGGAGTCCGGATGTCTCTTCCTGAAATGCAGAGTTGGATTCAGTAAGTTCGCTGTTGACAGATTCTATTTCCTGATCCAGATCTTCTTTTTTCATGTCCAGTTCAAGCATTTTGTCTTCTAGCAAACCCAACATTTTACGGGCTTCCTCAAGCTGGTTTTTGCTGGCAGCAAATTCTTTTTCGTTGCGAATCTTCGGTACTTGTTCATCGAGACGCAATATCAGCTCTTCCTGAATTTGGATGTTGTTTTGAACCTCTTTGCCTTCGTTGGTTATGTGGCTAAGTTCGTTATTTTTTTGTTCAAATAATTTTTGATGTTGGTCAACAACCGATCTCGCAGTATCTATCTGACGTTCCAGATGTGAGCGGGAGTAAATGTTTGTCTGTAATTCCAGATCAGTATTGGCAAGATCAATCAGTGGCTGAATAGTTAGTAGCATGGAAGATTTTTAGAAGAGGAGTCTTGGCAATAATTATTTGTCATCTTTCTATTATCTCAAAAAGTGTATAAATTTACAAGTAAAATGTCTGATTAACTCTTAAAGCATGTTAAGTAGTTCCTTTGCGGATTTATCTCAATCCGGAAGCAAACGTCTGGGTGATGGAGAATAACTAACAGACTGCACAGGTTTTTCTTTTAACAACCGCAGCATTTCCTGAACCGTGCGCGAGAGCATAGGATCTTCATTTTTTACAAAAGATTGCGGTGTGTCTTCCACTTCAATATCAGGGTCAACACCGTGATTTTCAACCGACCAACCGGCGTGATGGAACCAGATGGAATATTGAGGCTGAGTTGTTGTTGTCCCGTCCACCAGTTGATAACGCCCGTCGATGCCGATCACACCACCCCAGGTACGTTTTCCTACTAGAGGTCCAAGCTGCAGCTGCCGGAAACTTGTCGTGAACATATCACCGTCAGAGCCTGTGAACTGATTGGCGATCACGATCAGGTGTCCGCGTAGAGTGTGGTATGGATAGGATTCCGGTGATCCCCAGCGCGGTACGTCATAACCCAAATGCCGATGAGCTAATTTTTCCAGAATGAGTGGGGACACCATACCTCCTGCATTATAACGGACATCAACGATCAAACCTTCACGGTCAACCTGGGATAAATAACCTCGATGAAACTCTGCTATTCCATGCGTACTCATGTCCGGAAGGTGCAGATAACCGATACGTCCATCGGTCAGCGAGTCAACGCTTTTCACATTATTTCCGACCCACTCACGGTAACGCACTTCTTGTTCACCGATCAGGGTTTTTACTACGACTTGACGTGTAACCGGAGCGCTTTTTTTTGTGCCCTTCTGTTTGCTGCCGCTTTCAAGCACTGTAAGTGGGACAAACTGACCTGCCTGATGCACGAGCAATTCTCCGGGAGTTTTGTGTTCATCAAGCGGGACTCCTCCGACTGCTAAAAGTTGATCACCTTCTGAAACGAGGACACCCGGTTCTGCCAAAGGTGAATGTTCGTTGGTTTTCCAAATATCTCCTGAATATATTTTTTTAAAAATCCATGAGCCCTGCTTTGAGTCAAAAACAATATCAGCCCCCAAACATCCAACCGGATAACGTGGTGCATACGGATAATCACCACCATACTCATATGCGTGAGATGTTCCCAGTTCTCCCTGCATTTCCCATATTAAATCAGATAGTTCTGAGCGCGAACCAATTCGCGGTAGTAAACGAGCGTAGCGTTGGTAAACCCGTTCCCAATCAACGCCGGAGAGGTCTTCAGTCCAAAAAAACTCTTTTTGCAGACGCCATGATTCCTGAAACATTTGCGTCCATTCTTCCTGATACTGCACGGAAATTCGGATACGGTTCAAATCCAGCCAGCCACTTTTTCTGGAAAAATGTTTTTCTGCTTTAAGCTCTTCCGGAACAGGAATTCCTGCTTCCAGAACACGCAACTGATCACCTGAACTATAGAGCATGGTACGTGCGGAATTATCGGCGTCATCGACTGAGGAAGTTTGTATAAAACCAACATTGTCGACTATTGTTTCAATTTCCTGTTTCTCAAAATCATACATCCACAAGATACCTTCATCCTTTTCCAGATCATCTTCATCCGCAGTATCATCGAAGCTTGCCGAGAGTGGAAATTCACTGAAAACAACTTTGTTTGCAAGACCAGTAATTTGTTCATAAACACCTTCTGCAACCGGAAATTCTATAATTCTATCCGCAATTCCGGCTAAGTCTATTTCGACTGCGAGTTTTTTTTGTTCAGGAAGTTTTTGACTTTTTTTGTTTTTAGCATCCTGTGCTTCTTGACTTCCACCGCTTTCAGTTTCTCCAAGTTCACGTCCGGGGGCATGTGGTTTTGCTACGAAAGGATTCTGAGCGTCTTTTTTCAGTGTCAACAGATACGGTTTCATTGAGCGGGAAAATGAGGTGCCTGTTTGCACAGTGTCCCAGATAGGGTTGAATGTTCTTGAAGAAAGAAAATACAACCAACGCCCATCCGGATCAAAAGACGGACTGAAATCATAACGAACCGGCTTTGTAATTTGAAGCGCTTCTGACGGTTTTACACGTTTACCGGTTGCAGACGGTTTGAGATCCAGTAGGAAAATCGCAGTTAATTCGAGACTTAAATATTTGGTATAAGCCAGCCATCTCCCATCAGGTGAAAAAACAATTTCACGGATTTCACGTACCTTCGAGTGATCAAGTTTGTTAATCCGCCCGGTTTCAGCGTTCATTAAAAAAAGTTCCATCCGGCTGGTTGTCAACGCGAGATGCGGATGTCGTGGTGAAACCGCAATTTCCTGGATACGTCCCGGGGGAAGTTTGTGCGAACAAACAGGTGTTTCGGACGGAAAAGCTTCAAAGACGTCAAGTTGCTCTTCCATAGCTGAAAGTTTTTTTGCTTTACTCTGTACCACGGATGCATCTGAAATTGCCACCAATTTTCCGTCAGCCAGCCAGCATGGCAAACGATAGCGTACGCCGTCGCGAATTCCGTGTTGCCGAACAGCTTGTTCCCAAAGCGGCATCGAAAATAATTTTCCACGTGCAGTAAGGGCGACCTCATGTCCTTGAGGGTGCAGCATGGTTTCTTCCCAGTATGCTTCGCCGTAAAAAAATCGACGCTGCAAACGGGTTTTGGTTGAATGCCAGCCAATGTTTATTTGTGCCTCACGTTTAGCAGAAGCTTTTTCCTGAGGATCAAGTTTCCATAATTCTCCACCAACATGATAAACAAGTGTGTTTCCATCTGTTACCGGAAAACGTACGTAGTATTCTTTTTGAAAAGTTTCTTGTCGTAATTCTTTGCCTTGAGCAGTACAGGAATACAAATTACCGAGACCTTCATGATCTGAAATAAACCACAGTCGTTTTCCCAACCAAAACGGTCGCACAGGATTTCCCGGAAGATCACCAAACAAACGTTTAAAATTTCCTGTATTCTGTGCGTCAACCCAGATTTCACCTGTCATTCCTCCACGATAGCGTTTCCAGCGTGAATTATTCAGAGTGTTGCGTCCCAGAACAATTCCATTTTTTCCGCTCAACTGCTGATTCGCGGTCATTGCCGGACCGAAAGGAAGGCGTTCTACAGGGCCGCCGTTGAGCGAAACCTGATAAAGCCAGGCGTCGCTGCCCCGACTGTGAACAGCCTGGTGTGTGCTGCGGAACCAGATATATTGTCCGTCCTTTGACCAACCTACGATATGCGTCACGCTGTTTAACCAGGTCAGGCGCTGGAGTGGTCCACCGCTAGATTCCATCAAATAAACGTCATGCTCACCCTCTTCCATGGTACAGCAGGCAATCCAGTGTCCGTCATGAGAAAAGGCTGGGGAATGAGTTTCACTGCGTGCACTGGTCAAACGTTGGGCGCGTCCTCCTTCAAGTGGAACCTGCCACAAGTCGTTTTCACTGACAAAGACGAGTTGATTTTGGAATACTGTGGGCTGTGTGTAATAGCCTTGTCCGCTTCCGTTTACTGTAGGGGTTTGTTTGCTGGTGTTCTCTTTATTTGATTTCACGTGTACTTAAAAATAGTTAAAATGTTAATGCTTATTTTAATTCAATTGTAATTCTGTAAACAATTCCTTCAGGACTTTTACGGTTACTTTCGATGATGTTCCGACCTTTAAATTCTTCAATTTCCTGCAAATTATTTTTTAGGATCTGCAGTCGGTCATAACTGTCAATAGTTCCGCTGAGCGAAAAGCGTTCTGGCGCATATTCTAAACTGTCCACTTGAAAAGGAGCGTCTACATCCAGCAGAGCGGAAATATTATTGAGAAATTTCAAATTAAAATAGTCACGTTTTTCAAATTTTTTACTGTTTTCAATATAGTCTTTTCGCTGCTTTATTTTATCTTGCAGTTCTGTCAGCATGGCATTAACACCGGAAGCAGAAGTATTGGGTAAAACTCTGCGTAGTTCAGCTTTTAGCAGTCGTTCCGCGCGTGCTATATCCTCCTGCAGCAGGTTTAATTTTGTGCTTGTCTGCCAGGCAAAACTTACTAAAATTATTATCATTAAACTTACTGCAACAGTGACAGCACCACGATTTCTGCGTAAAAAACGTTTCCAAGGAGTACTTTCGTGATAGAGACTCAGCTTGTGTGGTTCCAGAAATAATTCTGCTTTTTTACGCAACTCACCCAAGATCCCCCAATGTTTGCGTTCAGTCAGGGAAAGCAGCGACTCCTGCTGCTTGATTGAATCCAGCTCAGCGGAAGACTCCTCCTCATTCTGTTGCTTCTCCTCCTTTTCAGCTCCGACATTAAGATCACTTTCTGAGCTGTCGTTTTGTGTTTGTTCGTCTGATTCTTCACGCTGTTTTGCCTCAACCATCAATTCTTCAAGCGTGTCCGGAGCTTTCACCTCCAGCTTAGGAGTAGCAGATATTTCAGCTTTTAACTCAACATCCGAATTGGTGGAAAAGCTAAAACCTTCTGCGGATCTTTCAGCAAAAGCTTGTGCTTCTGGGAGGGGAAATGAACGTATCCGGAAGACAACGCCATCCCATTTAATCAGCGGTCCAAAGATTCCAAGGACTTCAATTTGACTTTCTGAACTATAATGTTTTATGCGTAAATGCAGAGTGAGCTGCGCGCACAACCAGCGGAGTTCATCTTTGAGCTGAAGGAAAGCGATAGCATCAGCATTTTTACCTTCCGGATTATCTGCTGAGTCCTGAGATTGGGCAAAATTCTGAAGGAAAGACTGAAGAGTTATATCTGCGGAGGAGAAGTGCTTCCGTAGGATTTTCGAAATACTGATGGGGAAAATCTTAATTTCATCCAAACGTGCGTCGCGGATTGTGTTCACGAAAGTTTCATCACCGCCGAGGTAAATTTGAAACAAGTCACGTTGTTCAGGCAAGGCTGAATTATTATTGATTTTTGAACGGAAAAGCGCGTGTGCGGCACAATCAATGTTCCGGATTAACAAGTCCCGCTCCAGACACAACTGTTGCAGTTGCTCTAAACGCTCACGTTCCATCAGTAAAACCAGAGCTTCCGAATTTTGTTCTGACATCAGATGCACCTCCACACTGTATGCAGAATCCGCCAGGTCACCCATCAATTCCTCTTCCAACTCAAAAGGCAACGCTTGTTCCACTTTTTTCCGTTCCTGAAATGGAAAAGTAATCTTGCGGAAAGTAACATCTTCTGCTGGCAGTAGAAAAGTGATCGCATGATCACGCCATTGCTGACGGTCTAAAAACTTGCCGATCAGCTTAATCCACTGCTCTGAATCGGTGCCGCTTTCATCCTCTGAATCACTATCGCTCAATGCTGAAAAATCAACGCTGTCTTTTGTAATGAAGACAGTGTTGTTTTTTTTGCTCATACAAATGCCTTCTATGCAGGAAGAACTTGCAGAAAGTAGATAAAAGACGTTATCCATGAATTAGCATTTTAGCGACTGTAATGATGAGTTATAAGTTGAGTATAACTTTAACAGAATCCAGCAAATATCTCAAAGAATTGAAATACCATTTACGTTTCAGCTTGTAGAAAAATGTGAATATAGTCAAAATCCTCGAAACATTTTATCTTTTTGCTTTAAATAAATATCGAGGAGTTAACTAATGGCTAAAATGGAGTTGGAAGTCGGGACATGCCCAACCGGTGTCTTACTGGCGCTCAAGTCAGTGGACGGCAGGATGCACCAAGTTACTGCCATTGAAATGACGAATGATGAAGCACTCGAGATTTCAAAACTGATTCAGCAAAAAGTTAAAGAAAATCTTGAGATTCCTGAAGCTACTGAAATAAATTAACTTAAGTGCGATTATAAGGACATAAGATGAAACAGGAGCACAAATTAATCTGGGGCTGGGCCATGTATGACTGGGCAAACTCAGCTTTTTCCACAACTGTTATGGCTGGTTTTTTCCCAATCTTCTTCAAGCAATACTGGAGTGTCGGCGCAGATGTAAATCAGAGCACAGCCATGCTCGGTTTCGGAAATTCAATCGCGAGTTTGTTTGTTGCACTGATGGCACCTCTGCTTGGAGCAATTGCCGACCGAGGTTCCTTGAAGAAAAAATTTATGATTTTCTTTGCCTATCTAGGAGTCTTGATGACGGCAGGTCTGTATCTGGTAGAAAAAGGTGATTGGATGGTGGCGATTTTTGTTTATGTGATGGGAGTAATCGGTTTTTCCGGCTCAAATATATTTTATGATTCGCTGCTGCCCAGTGTAGCAGACGAATCAAAGGTAGACTCTGTTTCCAGTTTAGGGTTTGCCATGGGTTACCTCGGCGGCGGACTGCTGTTTTTATTGAATGTTGTGATGACTCTCCAACCAGCGATCTTCGGACTTGCTGATGCAAGCGAGGCAGTACGCTGGTCATTTGTGAGTGTCGCATTCTGGTGGGGAGCATTTACATTTATTACAATAGCATGGGTTCCGGAACCTGAAATTGGAAATAACAAGAGACAGGGGAGTTTGGTCAGTGACGGATTCAATCAGCTTTATAGAACCTTTCAAGAAATTCGTCATTTAAAAACTGTACTACTGTTTTTGCTGTCCTATTGGTTTTATATAGATGGTGTGGATACGATCATCAAGATGGCGGTGGATTATGGAATATCGATCGGTTTTGAATCGAATGATCTGATAATTGCACTGTTGATAGTACAATTTGTAGGTTTCCCCGCAGCACTAATCTTTGGTAGATTAGGTGAGCGCTGGGGTGTCAGACCGTCAATATTTCTAGCTATTGTAGTTTATATCGCCGTGACAATCTGGGGAACAATGATGCGTGAGAAATATGAGTTTTATGTGCTGGCAATAGTGATTGGTCTGGTACAGGGAGGTATCCAGGCGCTGAGCCGTTCATATTACTCCCGCCTCATTCCTAAAAATCAGGCTGCTGAATATTACGGATTTTACAATATGCTCGGCAAATTCGCTGCTATTATCGGACCTGCTTTGATGGCTGTAGTAGGACTGACGATGAGAAACGTGCTGATGCCTGAATCTCCAACCGCGGAACAGTTAATCGAAGTTGGTCAGGATGCATCACGTTGGAGCATTGCTTCGATAATTGTGTTGTTTGTGATAGGTGGAACGTTGCTCTTTTTTGTAGATGAAGAAAAAGGCAGGGCGGAAGCAGATTACCTGAGTCAAAACTAAATCAATTTATAAAAATAAACTTTATAAAACGGGAATAGCACTGGCTCTTTCTACTTCCAAAGAGCAATCCTTTTTTTGTAGGCATCCCTCGTAATTTTTGTATCTTCAATAAACTTTGGCAATTCATCCAGAGTCAAAGCCTGCGGACCGTCCACCAGTGCTTCCGAAGGAGACGGATGAAAATCAACCAGCACCATATTTGCGCCAGAAATAATTCCCTGTGATGTTGCATGTAAAACATCCAAAACCCCATCCGGTGAAGAATCCCTTGTGCCTACAGAATGGGAAGGGTCAATACAAACCGGCATCTTGGTCAAGCGTTTGACGATTGGTAAATGAGCAAAATCGACCATGTTACGGTGGGGCTCGTTAAATGATGTCTTCATCCCTCTTAAACAAAATATAACCTGATTGTTTCCTTCACTGGCCAGGTATTCCGCGGCATTGAGAGACTCACTCAAAGAAATTCCGAATCCTCGTTTGAGCAAAACAGGGTATGTGTTCTGCCGTCCGATTGCTTTCAGCAATTCAAAATTCTGCGTGTTCCGTGTACCAATTTGCAGCATCACACCGGTTGGTCTTCCCAATTTTTCCAGGCATTCATCAATTTCCTCAATGTGTGCCTCATGGGTTACTTCCATCGCAATCACCTTGATTCCATACTTGCCTGCCAACTCAAAAACATAGGGTAGACATTCTTTACCGTGTCCCTGAAAAGAATAAGGGTTTGTACGTGGCTTGTAGGCTCCCATCCTCGTGCAAACCTGTCCATTCTCTTGCAAAGCCTGGAGCATACGTTCTACATTATCCGGATTGTCAACGGCGCATAGTCCGGCAAAAATATGAAAGCTGTCCTGATTAAAACGAACTCCGTTGTATTCAAAATCAATAGAACCTGTTTCCTTGGAGTGACGTCCCAGGATTCTGAAATCATGGGTAATCCGGACAACACGCTCCACCGCCGGCAGTGATTCGATTTCTTCTTGATTGACTTCGGCGGTATTACCGATTAAATATATCTCAGTAAGACCCTGCCCTCTGCCCTGCACTTTGTGTTTTTTTAAACGTATTTTTTCCAAACTGCTAAGGTGCTTCCACGTTTGTTTATATTCTTCACTGTTTTCGTCAGTGTCTGGGATTAATATTACTAACATTTGTTATTTTGCTGATTGTTGATGCGACTGAGAATAAAAGAAAGTGAAAGCGCTTAAAAAGGCAAATCGTCGGAGGTCTCATTTTCCAGCCAGCCCGGTTGTTCCTGTGGTATCTGTCCGGATCCGGTTTGGGGAGGTTTTGGAGCAGAAGGGGTTGCTGAGCTTTGTTCTGCAACCAGTTTCCATGCTTGCAGCGTGTTAAAATATTTCACTTGCCCCTGAGGATTTGTCCATTCACGTCCTCTTAAGTCGAATGAAATTTCAACCTGCTGACCTTCCTGAAAAGAATCCAACAATTCGCAGCGGTCCTGCACCATTTCAAATTGCAGAGATTGTGGATAATCCGGATTGCTTGCGTATTCTACAACAAACTCACGTTTGCGAAAGCGGTCAGAAATTTGTACTGTTTCTGCTATTTTTTTTATTGTACCTTTGATTTCCATAATATTTTAAAAAGTAATTTAATTTCGCGTTAAGCTGGAAGTTCGTTTTCCACCAATTTAACCCAGTAACTGGCTCCGATCGGGAGAACATCATCGTTAAAGTCATAGCGTGAACTGTGAAGCATGCAGCCTCCTTCACCTTTTCCGGGACCGATACCAAGCCAGACATAACAGCCCGGACGAGCCTCCAGCATGTATGAAAAATCCTCTCCTCCCATGCTGGGTGTTGGATTACGGATGATATTTTCTTCGCCGAGCAAATCAACAACTGCCTTTGCGGAAATTTCTGTTTCCGCAACTGAGTTGATTGTTGCCGGATATCCTGACATATAGTTAAGTTCACAAGTTCCTCCGTAAGCGGCGCAGACACCTTCTGCTACACGTAACATGGATGAAGGAATTTCTTTTCGGGTTTCCGGTTGAAATGTACGTACAGTTCCATGCATCTGCACACTGTCCGGAATAACATTGTAAGCGTCACCTGCATGAATTTGAGTAACACTGATCACCACAGAATCTACGGGATGAGTGTTGCGGCTCGGAATGGTCTGTAATGCACTTACAACTTGTGATGCAATTACGATTGGATCAATGCACTGATCAGGCATAGCAGCATGTCCTCCGCGACCGTTAATCGTCAAATCAAACGTGTCCACCGAAGCCATGATTGGTCCGGATCCAACCCCAAAAATACCAGCAGGCATACCGGGCCAGTTATGCAGACCATAGACTGAATCAACGGGAAACATTTCGAACAAACCTTCCTTTATCATCAACTCACCGCCACCGCCACCTTCTTCAGCAGGCTGAAAAATAAAATTAACCGTACCTTTAAAATTCTTGCTGGAGGCTAAATACTTTGCTGCGCCAAGCAACATCGCAGTGTGACCGTCATGACCGCATGCGTGCATTTTGCCAGGATTGCTCGAAGCGTGTTTAAATGTGTTTTTTTCTTCTAATGGTAAAGCGTCCATATCCGCCCTCAGCCCAATCGAAGGTCCGTCACCGTTGCTGATTGTTCCAACAACACCGGTTTTCGCAAGTCCACGGTGGATCTCTATGCCAAATTCCTCCAGCTTTGCAGCAACCAGATCAGCAGTACGATTTTCCTCAAACTTCAGTTCAGGATGCTGGTGAATATCACGTCGCCATTCAGTCATTTCATCATGGAATTGTTTAATCTCTTTGATCACTGTCATGCTCCTCCTTGAACGACTTAACTAAATTGAACTAACGAACCATTTTTAACTACACTTCGGTGATTGCCACGGTTAGCAACAGCGGAAATATCTTCCAGTGGATTTCCGGAAACAATCAACAAGTCCGCAAAATTCCCTTCGCGAATCTGCCCCCTGTCTCCCATCCCCATCAAATCTGCGGCATTTGCGGTCGAGATTTTCAGAGCATCACTGTTTGAAATGCCCAGATCAACCATGTACTGTAGTTCCTGGCTGTTGTCACCGTGAACGTTGAATGGAGTTCCAGCATCGGTACCCATTGCCATTTTACCGCCAGCTTCATAAAACATTTTTATCGACTGATGGTGTCGCTCACGGACACGGATTGTTTTTTCCACGATAAAAGCCGGAATACCATTGTCTCGATTGAGAAAAATATTATTGACCGCCGCAAGTGTTGGCACCAGATACGTTCCTTTTTCCAACATTGCTTCCAGACATTCTTGCGTCATGAAAATCCCATGTTCAATAGAATCCATTCCGGCACGCACGGCATTCAAAATCCCGGCTGCACCTTGCGCGTGACTGGCGCATGTGCGATTAAAACGATGTCCTTCATTGACACCTGTACGCAACTCCTCCTCGGTATAATGTGCGTCTTCCGGATTAACTCTTGGTGTCATAACACCTCCGGTGGCCATCAGTTTGATCACATCAGATCCGGCATGAATTTGCTCACGTACTGCTTTCAAAACTTCATCCGGTCCATCCGCAATTCTACCAAAAGCATTTCCATGTCCACCTGTCATACAGATCATTTTACCTGCTGCCATAATCGTGGGGCCAAGCTGCCTACCTGAATTACACGCATCCCGCACAGCAAATTCCAAATAATCACGCCCTCCTAAATCCCTGATTGACGTGACACCGCTGCTTAAAGTTTTCTGGGCATTTTCGAAAGCTTTCATTACAATCTGACCAGGACCCAATTTCAGCAGACTGGACTTTGGATCAGCCTCTCCGCAATAAACCAAATGGACGTGACAGTCGATCAGCCCCGGTAAAAGAGTTCCGCCGCTTGTGTCTATTTTTTCACCGCTGTAGCCATCAAACTCTCCGATAGGCGCAATGCTGGAAATCCGTTCTCCATCAATCAATACTCCGTGATTTTCCAGCAAATTCCCACTGCCGTCAAAAACCAATCCGCCTGAGTATAATGTTTTCATTAATTTTTTTTAGTTAAGCTGAGTTTTACTATTACAAACGGAACATACATGTTAAGCTTTTCTGCAAATGCAAGGCAAGACACTTGTGAGCAGAAAAGTATATATTACGGTTGGTGGGTATTGATTTTACTTTTTGAGGATACAGTTTATGGATTAACTGTAAGAGCTCTACCGTACTCTCTTGGAGGATTTAGTGTTTTTTCACTGAGCACATTGAGTATCAACCCCAGGCTCCAGAGAACAAGCAAAATTGACATACTCCAAAACATCCAGGCATAACTTTGCCAGTTAATGAGCAAACCTCCGAGAATAGGACCGGCCACTTTAGCAGAATTTTTTAAGGCACCAATCATTCCGGCACCTGTTCCGGTATGTCGTGCATCCATATTTTCCGCAAAGAGGGCCAGTGTTGAAGGAAAGATCAGGGCTTGAGAAAGTCCAAAAACAATTGCGAGCATGAGCAGACTGAGAGGACTTTGCATCAAGGGCATCAGTCCCATTGCAAAAGCGGCCAGCAGCATTCCGGAAGCAGCAACCGGAAGATAGCCCAAACGATCGCTTAAACGACCACCAATTGGACGTCCGATCAAATGGATTAATTCCTGAGTCGAAAAGAAGAGTCCTACCCACAGAATTGAGATTCCGCTTTCCAGCGCATACAACGGCAAAAAAGTTTTTGTGGCGTAAATTCCTAGATAGACTACACATTCAAGGCTTCCCGCCAGCCAAAGCTCTGGTGTCTTGATGCCTGCACGGAAGGCCTCCGTTGTTTGTTTTCGAAATGTAACTCTGGAATGTTTTGGATGAGATGTTTTTTTTAGTAACAGGACTGGCAACAAAGCACAGGAGCTTAAAAGCCCAATGGCTGTAAAAACGGTTGAGGGTTCAAAGACCAGCAAAAGCGACGCGGCAATTGTCGGGCCAAGCAGGTATCCACCGCTTCTGGCCATCCCGAACCAGCCTAAACGTTCGGCGCAGTTACTAGCTGAATTTCCTTGTTGCTGACCCTGTTCAATAACCCAGGCTACAGTAACTGGTCCGTAAATCGCTGTAGCCAATCCGTGAATGAGACGTAAAATGAGTAATTCCTGAGGAGTCTTGATAAAGGTGTAAAGGAACGGAATCCCTGTAAACAGCAGTGTGCCAACTAAAAGCCAAATCCAGCGTCCCCAGCGGTCGGAGAGAAAACCGAAAAGTGGTTTTAGCAACATGCCGGTCAAAGTTGAAACTGAAACAATCAATCCCAAAAAAGTAGCATTTGCACCGAGGCTGGCTGCGAAGAGGGGCAACAGCGGTGTCTTACCCATTTGATAGGCAGTGCGGACAATGAAATCCGCCGCGCTTATTTTCAGCAGTCCGGGTATGCCTAACATCTCAAGCCTGCAGCTTGGGAATTCCGACTTGTTCAATCTGCTTGTTGAGCTGAGGAAGTTCCTTTTCTTCGAGCATTTTCAACTGCGTGAGCTGCGTTTCAATCTGTATTCTCAATTCTTCATAAACTGCAAAAGCTTGTTGAGGAGGAGCAGCGTCTGAGACAGAAACAACGCTCACCAAAGCTTCCATTCTTTCCTTCAGCATGGTGGGGTGACGCAGTCGGTCAGAAGGAGTTTCGTATTGGTTTTGTATCAATTGATTTTCAATTGTACTGAGTTTTTTACTGAGTGATTTCGCAGCTTTCCTAACGGCAATCAACGACTTCCCTGGGGCAGACTTGGTGAATATTACACGCGACAGTAATTCCGTAATTTGCAGGTTTATTTTTCGCACTTTGTTAATTGCGGAGTTAGTTG
>JAPKDT010000282.1 GCA_028822475.1 SAR324 cluster bacterium | reverse complement strand
CGTCCGTCCGGACTTATTTTTAATGATTATCCCGGTTCCACAGTTGTAGTGATTGACAAGTCGGCATGTCGACTGATGGTCTACAAATTTCAGGAATCCTGGAAAATGGACCAGGTTTTTCCCTGTACAACCGGAAAAGTAGACGGTGATAAATTCCATGAAGGAGATTTTAAAACACCTATCGGAATTTATTGGCTGAATCAGGCATGGGCAGGATGGGAACTGGCACAGTATTACGGTAATGAAGCCAACGTGTACGGTACAGGAGCTTTTGAAGTAAGTTACCCAAATTATTATGATCAAGTTGTTGAACGTAAAGATGGTAACGGCATCTGGATTCATGGAACCATAAAGGGCAACCCTATCCCTACGCGCGGTTGTATTTCGGTCAGCAACAATAACTTCCTTGAACTGACACACTCTGTCGAATTGGGAGACACTCCAGTGATTATTGAAGAAAAGGTCTCATTTTCTTCTAGTGAAGAAATTGACCTTGAGCAGCAAATTTTATTAGGGACTATAGAGTCTTGGCGGAGATCTTGGGAAGAGAATGATACTGAAAATTACCTTTCATATTATTCAGATAATTTTCTCAGTGAGAAGTGGAATGCGAATACCTGGCGTGAACACAAACGTAATGTAAATACTCAAAACGAAAGACGTCGAGTTCTTATAAATGATCTGTCAGTCCTGAAGAGCAAGAATATTTACCACATTCGTTTTGTACAGACCTATACATCTTCTACTCTCAACGATGTCGGTTTCAAGCACCTCTTTCTCATCAAAGAGGCAGACGGTCTTAAAATCGTCAGCGAAAACTGGACTCCTTTAAAACAGTACTCTGCCAGCCCTGCATTTCAATATGCGTATAAGGAGTCTCCTCAAAATTCAATGTGATCCTTAAGTCACAGTTCGTTTAACTCCTCATTCGATTTTCTATTAAATCTCCTTTCTTTCTTTAGACCTGTTCTATAATCTACGGACGAATTTCACAAGTGATAGAGCATCAAGTATACCAGTACACCTGTAACTGAAACATATAACCAGAGAGGTAATGTTACTCTGGCAATTTTAGGATGCTGGTTAAAATTGCCAGTTGCTGCATAATAGACCGTGGTCAGAACCAGTGGTAAAACAACTGCTGAAAGTGAAATGTGTGAAATTAAGATAAAAAAGTACAAAGGTCGTATCCAGCCTTCTCCCTGAAATGACGTGTCGCCGTGAAATGTGTGGTAGGTGAGATAACTGATTAAAAATAAAAAAGAGAAAGTTAAGGCGCTCAACATCATTTTTATATGACGAGTCTGGTTACCCTTCCTGATTGCCAGATAACCAAAAATGAGACAGCTAGCGCTCATAGAGTTAAGCAAAGCATTAACCGCAGGCAGAAAGCTCAGATCAAGAGAACTTTCTTCTAGAACAGGCTCTCGAAGGTAAATTAACCAAAACAACAAAAAAATTATTCCAGACGAGAGAACTACTATTGAACTTAGAACAGTCCTGTTGGAAAATGGTATAGTCATAGTTTTTCCTTTTTAAGATGAATATCTGCGAGGACGTAAAATAATAATCCTGTCAAGGTTGCTGCAATTGCAGTATGCAATGTTGAAACAGGCACAGGCACACGTAAAACAGCGTTTAGAATACCAACACATATTTCCAGGAGTATCAGGATAATAATACTGATTCCATGCACAAGATAACCCTGCCTATTTTTCAGCCAGAACCACGACATCAGCATTAGTGCCAACCCACCGCTCAAAGCAATCAGACGATGCAGCATGTGAATCAATTCATTTGCAAAGACAGGCAGGAATCTTCCCTGAAATTCTGGCGGTGCCGGAGCTAAAACGTCTCTCTCAATTCCTGACAAGCCCGAAATGTCAATTCCGCTCATACCAAATGAGACAACACTTCCCTCGTGACATCCTGGAAATGCCTCACAATGTTTTCCGGAAGAAGTAGAGCTGTTATAACCTCCTGAAGTAATAATTATTAAAAGCACAGCCAGCATCCATATCAGTTGACTTTGTAAAGGTAATTTAGCTTTTGATGAATTTATGTTATAATCTGCCATGGACTTTGACATAAATTCATTAGGCTGCTCAAAAGTAACTCTTGTCAAATAAACTAGAATCCCAAACAGGATGTTTCCTCCCAACAAGTGAAGAGTCACAATCGGCGGCCAGAGTACCATGGTTACCGTCAGAGCTCCTAAAATTCCCTGGACACAGACAATAATAAGGCTGGTAACAGCAAGTTTTCGTTGTTTGAAATATCGAGGTTGTAAAAACGTCACAAAAGTGATGGCAATAATTAAAACTCCTAAAAATGTAGCGATGAATCGGTGTCCTACCTCCAATGCGATTTCAAACCCCTCTGGAGGTAGCAGCTGACCATAACAAAGCGGCCAGTCAGGACAGGATAATCCAGCATTTTTCAAACGCACATAAGCGCCAAAAGGAATCAACGGCCAAGTCATAATTGCTGCTCCAAGGCATAATAGTTTCATCATTTATTTTCACTCTTTCATTAAAATTTCAGCTTAAGATTGCAATTAATTATGACAATCTTAGTCCTGAAAATCAAGTTTCTGACGAAGCTGATTTAACACTAGATTCTCTCCTGCCTTCCTGCTCTTTCTAGCTAGGATGTTTTTTCAATCGTGATAAATATGGTTGAACTGATTTATGTAGGTCTTTACACAATTAAGATGTTTTAGCTCAAGATTTCTCT
>JAPKDT010000281.1 GCA_028822475.1 SAR324 cluster bacterium | reverse complement strand
GATTCTTTCATCAACAAACGTCAAGCAGTCTGGAAGGGACGCTGAGACATGGAGTCAACAAACCCACAGAACCACCAGTGACAATTGAAGTATAAAAGTTTAGTTAGTGATTGCCCTGGCCCCTTGCTCTCAAATAAACTGATCTAACAGAAAAATAAATTACTGCATTCTACGAGAATACTACTGCCAGGTTTCAGCATTTGTAAACGTACATTGGAACGTCAATATGATGCAGCAGATAATCGGTATTGCTCCCCAGTAACAGTCTGCCAAGCATTGTATGTGAATGAGCTGACTAAATTACAAGGTCAGCCTCTAATGTTTCCACTAAATCCACAATTTTGAGATAGAAACTGTCGTATTCGTAAAAGAATTTGAAGTTCGATTTCAATCCGAACTGCTCCAGAAAATTCTCAAGTGTGTACAAATCCTCATTCTCATCACGCTGATCCTGGCATTCAAAATGTCCGTGATAGTATGAAACTTACGGCAGTCGACTCACATGGAGAAAATATAATTTCCCTATAGTGAGAACTGTCCATTTGTCAGCAAATAGTGCAACGGCTTTGCTGACATCACTATTGTCTATAAGGACAACAATTCTCTTTTCCATCTTATCCTCCCTTATTTTTTCTAAGAACGCCGCTCAACTATCCTTAGTAATTTGAAAGTGCTGGCGGATATATATCTTTTCTTATCTTTCCTATCATATGGACTAACTGTTATTGTTTTAAAACATATTCTTGTCAAAAAACACATTCTTTTTTCCAGATAAAGCATTTACGACAGCCCAAGGATTTTACGCAGACCTTCCTGCAGAGAATATTTTAGCAAGATTACTGGAATTAAATTTAGGTCACGTTTAAGAATTGGAACAATACCCCACGGATTCAGGATCTGCGCTGTGCTTCACCCGGAATGACAATGGTGAACAATATAAAGTATCAAAACTATTATACTCTTAATGTAATCTCCATGGAAAAGGAAATAAAACAACAGATGTGCACGTCTATTGTGATTTTTCAGGGAATACAATTGTAGTTAAAATCTTGAACAGAATAATTGCTTAATGATATTATTGTTTAAGATTATATTTCAACAAGTCATATTCTCTAGCCCTCAAGAGAACACTTAATAATTGGGAGAATCTATGAATCTAAAAAAAAACAATTACCGGCCTGAGATGACGAATGCTGGAATAGAAGCCTCATATCCGGTTACAGTGATGGATGAATTTGGAAACACGCGGGAAACCCACATAACGGGAGAGCGTCCGCTGACAATTTATGTTGACAAGCAGGAAATAGTAACGCTGATGACTCTTGGAAAATATCCGGAATTGCTGGTAATCGGCTATCTGCACAATCAGGGTTTCATTAAAAATTCTGAAGAGCTAAAAGCGGTACAAGTTGATTGGGACATTGACTGCGCAGTAGTAGTTACCAGGGACGGAATTGGAGAGTGGGAAGAAAAACTTGAAAAACGCACGGTGACTACCGGATGCGGACAAGGCACCGTATTTGGCGATCTGATGGAAAACTTAGACGAGATTCAATTGCCGACACCAACTTTATATCAATCATCATTTTACAGTCTGCTTCATAATATCCGTGAATACAACGAAGTATATAAAAAATCAGGAGCGGTTCACGGCTGTGCCCTGTGCAAAGGTGAAAAGATTGAAGTATTTATCGAGGACGTTGGACGCCACAACGCTACAGACGCGATTGCCGGACACATGCTCCTGGAAGGCATAGACGGAACTGATAAATTATTTTATACAACAGGACGCCTGACCTCAGAAATGGTTATCAAAGTCGCTCAAATGGGAATTCCTGTATTGTTTTCACGTGCCGGAATTACTCAGATGGGAATGGAACTGGCAAAAAAACTTGGCGTAACAACAATTGCCAGAGCAGGCGGAAAGCACTTTTTGGTTTACAATGGCGCAGAAACACTGGTTTTAGATGCAAAACCTCCAGTGAAAACTAATTCACCCACTTGTAATCTCAACAAAAGCAATGACAAATCCTCCCTCCGTGAACACAGAAGCAGGGAGGATTTAAACACTTAAGTGAAAATAATTTCATGATCCGCTATAATACTTACGTTAGACTGCAAAGTGACTTCTGTTGATAGAAAATTTATTTTACCTATATCAAAATTTTGTGTTTCATTATTCGGCTTGATATTGTTATATTCAGCAATTAGACTATGCTAAATTAAATTCTAGTGTAGAATAATAACACATTTTGTTAAAATAGGACTTGCTGATAAATAATTTTATCCAATAATATCATTAAGTAATTATTCGCTTGATGATGACAACTGCATAGTGTTTCCTGAAAAAGCACTAAAACTTTTTACTTCTGTTGTTTGAGCCCCTTTTACGACCAGGTAACCTCACAATAACAATAGTTGTTCTTCTTTCAATTCTTCTCCTTTGTCATCCCTAGCGAAGCGCAGATCCGGAATCCTTGTGATATGTATCAAATCTTGTACTCAAACTGTACGGTAATCTAGACCCCAGATCAGATCCGGGATGACAAAAGAAAAACATTTTCAGTAAGACCTAAATATCCATGTAAACTGAGCTGTCAAACTCAATAGCTAAGAAATATTTCATTGAAGCCAACAGAACAATTAATTTAATACTCGAATAATTTAGCATGAATGGAGCAGATCAACATAAAGAGAGGGTTCTCGAACGGCTTAAAACAGTCTTAGAATCTTCGGGTAAATCAAGCCGTTCG
>JAPKDT010000025.1 GCA_028822475.1 SAR324 cluster bacterium | reverse complement strand
GAGATGTTATTTCCACTGGGACCCCTCCCGGAGTTGGAATGGGACAAAAACCTGATCCAATCTACCTTCGCGCAGGTCAGACGATGCAGCTTGGTATTGAAAAATTGGGTGTTCAGACCCAAAACCTTGTGGCAGATAATTAAACTTTTCTGAAAAAATTTTCTCACGAAACTGTCTGGCTGTTAAAAGGTGCAAACAAAATTTCAAAATATAATTTAAGGAGACAATATGAAAACAATGAAAGGTCCGGCTATTTTTTTAGCTCAGTTTGTTGGAGACGAGAAACCATACAACAGTCTGAGTGAAATCGCTAAGTGGGCTGCTTCTCTCGGTTTTGAGGGATTACAAATCCCATCTTGGGATCAACGATTGTTTGATCTCGATCAAGCCTCAGAAAGCAAAGGCTATTGTGATGATTTACAAGGAATGCTCAAGGGAATTGGTCTCAATATCACTGAGCTCTCAACCCATCTTCAGGGGCAATTGGTGGCGGTGCATCCTGCTTATGATGAAATGTTTGACGGTTTTGCTGCTCCAGAAGTTCGAGGTAATCCCTCAGCAAGACAGGAATGGGCAGTTTCTCAATTATTGAAAGCAGCTAAAGCTTCAAAAAATCTTGGACTAAAGGCACACGCAACATTTTCCGGAGCATTGGCCTGGCCTTATGTTTATCCCTGGCCACAACGTCCGGCAGGTTTAATCGAAACAGCGTTTGACGAACTAGCAAAACGCTGGCTGCCCATTCTGGATGCTTTTGACGAAGCAGGAGTGGACCTAGCTTATGAAATTCATCCGGGAGAAGATCTTCACGATGGAGTTTCATTTGAAATGTTTCTGGAGAGAGTTGATAACCATAGTCGATGCAATATTCTCTACGATCCAAGTCATTTTGTTTTGCAACAACTAGATTATTTGGAGTACATAAATATTTATGCAGAGCGCATCAAAGTCTTTCACGTTAAAGATGCTGAATTCATACCCAGTGGTCGTCAAGGGGTTTATTCCGGTTATCAAAACTGGAGTGAACGTGCAGGAAGATTTCGATCTCTTGGTGATGGTCAAGTTGATTTCAAAGCAATTTTTTCCAAATTGGCACAAATCGGTTTCGAAGGCTGGCCAGTGCTCGAATGGGAATGTTGTCTGAAACATCCTGAAGACGGTGCCCGAGAAGGCGCAGAATTCATCAGTAAGCATATTATCCGAGTGACAGAAAAAGCATTTGACGACTTTGCTGCAGGTGCTTCAGACGAAACTGTAAACCGCAAAATACTTGGAATTTAAGAGAAACTATGCATAAACGTATACGACTTGGTATGGTCGGGGGCGGTCAAGGAGCTTTTATAGGGGCAGTCCACCGGATTGCTGCCAGATTGGATGATCGCTATGAATTGGTGGCCGGAGCACTTTCGTCAAATCCGGAACGTGCAGCAACCTCTGCTGAAGAAATCGGTATCAATATTGATCGCTCATATGCCGACTTTCGTAAAATGGCAGCCGCCGAATCAAAACGTGTAGATGGAATTGAAGCCGTGGCCATTGTCACTCCAAATCATTTGCATGCAGAAGTCAGTATTGCTTTTGCGGAAGTCGGAATTGATGTTATTTGTGACAAGCCGATGACATTTAGCTTGGAGGAAGCTTTAGAGGTCGCCAATGTTGTGAAAAAAAGTGGAGTGACTTTCACGTTGACTCACAACTACACAGGCTATCCCATGATTCGTGAAGCCCGATCTATCGTACACAATGGTACGCTAGGAAAAATAAGAGTGATCAAAAGCAGATACCTGCAGGATTGGCTGACTACAGATTTAGAAAATCAAGGTCTCAAACAAGCCGAATGGAGAACCGATCCTTCCAGAAGTGGAGCTGCCGGTTCCGTAGGTGATATTGGTAGTCATGCCTTTCATCTTGCCCGCTACATTACAGGACTGGAATTGGAGTCACTTGCAGCAGATTTGACTACCTTTGTTCCAGGACGCAAACTTGATGATGACGCAAGTATTTTATTGCGATATGCCGATGGTGCACGAGGGAGCCTCTGGTGCAGTCAAGTTGCCGTAGGCCATGAAAATGACCTTCAAATTGCAATTTACGGAGAGAAGGCAAGTCTTCAGTGGGTGCAAGAAAATCCGAATGAATTGACTTTCTGTGTGCATGGAGAACCACCCGTAAAACTGACTCGCGGTGGAAGCCAGCAAAGTCTGTGGGCTGAGCAAGCCACCCGTATTCCGGCGGGACATCCTGAAGGTTACTTGGAAGCCTTTGCTCAAATTTATACAGATGCCGCTGACCTCATTCTCCACCGACGCGAAAATTATCCTTCAAACAATCCAGCTCCAATCCCAAACCTTGAAGACGGAATTGCCGGTATGAAATTCATCCGTGCCGCTGTTCGTTCTTCACAAAATGGCGGGAATTGGGAAATGTTAGATTAGAATGTTAGATTTAGAGTGCAAGGATTTAAACCATTGATGTAAAATACAAAAAATATCAAAATATTCTCCTAGCTTTAAGAGTTTAAATAAATATATAACTTCGATTTTGCATGTTTAAATTATAATTTAGCAAAAAAACATTTATAAATATTTAGATTGAATTGATAAAATTCGTTTCAAATCTTTTTTATTTTTAATCAACAATTCTTTCATTGCTTTATGTGCTTCAGTACCCTTTTTGCTGACAATGGCATCAGAAAGCTTTCTGTGAATTGTGAGATTGGTGGGCGTTTCGCCTTTCAGTAGTTTAAAATTGGCTTTAATCAAAGTGGAGGTCACAAATTTTAATTTGGACAAAATCTCATTATTTGTTGCTTCATAGATAGCGGAATGAAAGGCGATGTCGGCTTCAATTCCCTTATCAGGAATTCCACTTGTGCCCTCCATTTTATCCATAGTCTGCTGTATTGTTAATCTTTGTTCCTCGCTGGCACGTCTTGTTGCCAGTTCTGCTACCGATGGTTCTAGAAGTAAACGAAGTTCATTCAAATCTGCTAAAAATTTAGAAGAAGAATCACTAGCTGTTATCATCCAGTTCAAGACATCAGAATCCAACAAATTCCATTCGGTACGTGATTGGACTAAAGTTCCCCTTCTTGGCCCCGTGGAAAGTAAGCCCTTATCCGCAAGGATTTTTATCGCTTCACGTAATATGTTGCGCCCCACTTTCATCGATGCAGCAAGTTCTGGTTCAATTGGCAATTTTTCTCCAGCTTCTAATTTACCTCGAATTATTTTTTGTCCTAATTCATTGATTACGGCCTGAAGAAGCATTGAATTTTTAGAGGGAGATGTCGTCGAGACTAATCCAGTAACATCTTTGTCAGCAAAGTTATTAGGTTTTTTAAGGTAATTATAGATTTTAATGGTTTCTTCGACGGGCCTTTGAATCAACAATCCTTTTTGAGCATCAAGAATGCCTGATGACTTTTCTGAAAATTCTATGGCAGAAGCCTCTATCTTCACCAGATAGGGAATTCCCTTGGCACGTGCCAGAATAGCTACATGACTTGCAGGACTACCTCTAAGCAAAGCAACTCCACATACTTTGCCCAAATCCATTTCCAAAAAATGAGAAAGTAGCAGATCGTTTCCAACGAAAATTGTTTTTCCACTGTACTGCAGATTATTTTGTTGTCCACGCAATATTCCCAAGACTCTATCTCTTACGTCAAGAAAATCCTCATATCTGATTCGAAAGTACTCATCATCCAGCTCCTGATAATGATCTATTAGACGGTCCAATTGTTTTTTCCAGGCTCCTTCAGCGGACATACCTTTCTCCAACTCAACCTCAACAGAATTTAATAATACTGAATCTTCTAAAATAGAAATTTGAAATTCTAAAAACTGTGCTGAGTTTGAATCTATTTTACTTAAGATTTTTCTCAGTTGAGCAACCGCCCGTTCCAATGCTTCAGTGAATACTTGTTTTTCTTCAACTTCTGATTTGAATATAGAAACTTCGTCATCAATTGTTGGATGCCAGATCAGTTCACCTGAAACCACTCCTGATGATGCAGAAATACCTGAAAATGATTTCTCTAAAATGTCAGTCATCTTCCTTTTTATCATGTTAAGTTTTTATTAACGAGAATAAGTAAATATTATGAATCAAAAAAAAGTATTGACAAGCCTTCTCAACTTACATAGTATTCATCCTATTATTTGGGTAATTATTTTCAATAAATCATTTTCATCCCACGATTAACATACATAGCATGAAAGCTAAATGTATAAATCTTCTAATTACTGGAACTGCTACATGCATAGAAGAACATCGGGAATTGTTAACCGAGCTTGACTCCAAAATTGGTGATGCTGATCACGGAATAAATATGTTAAGAGGGTTTCAGGCAATCTTGGCAATCAGCCCGGAATTATCTGAATTAAATTTTGGAGAAGCCCTAAAAAAAGCTGGTATGACCATGCTCATGAAAGTAGGAGGGGCATCCGGACCACTTTATGGCAGTTTATTGATTGGAATGAGTAAAGCCACTCCGCAAGAAGAAATCAATTTAAAGGAATTTGTAGTAATGCTCGAAAAAGGTGTTGATGATGTCAAAAAACGTGGAAAGTCAGATGTTGGAGAAAAAACAATGCTGGATGTATTAGTCCCAGTCTCTCTGCAGCTTAAAGAAGATGCAAATAATATTATTGACAAGGAACAACTTATCAAAAATATCATTATACAAGCAGAAAAAGGACTGGAAGCAACCCGACTCATGCAGGCCACAAAAGGAAGAGCCTCTTTTTTGGGTGAACGCAGTATTGGCCACCTTGATCCTGGTGCAATGTCCATTTGTTTATTGATTAAGACTATTTGTAATATAATTAACAGCCACAAAGAGTGTACATAAAATGAGTGATAATGTAGGTGTGATGATAGTATCTCATTCGTTAGCTGTTGCTTCAGGAACAGCAGAAATGGTTCGTCAAATAGGAGGCGATAATATTCCAATATCTTTTGCGGGTGGTAATGCTGATGGTGGTTTAGGTACAGACGTTGAGGTAATTCTCAAAGGCTTACAAGAAATATGGACTGAGGCAGGAATTGTTGTGTTGTATGATCTTGGTAGTGCTGAAATGAGTTCAGAGGCAGCAATTGAAATGCTTCCGGAATACCAGCAGAAAAGAATAAAAATCTGTGAGGCTCCTTTAGTGGAAGGTGCGATACTGGCTGGTGTTGAATCGTGTGGTGGAGGCCATCTGGAACAGGTTACGTCCGTTGCAGAAAAAAAACAGGTGGGAATTGATAAAATTTCGGACTCTATTGAGTCGCATCGGGTCACCATAGCGCATCCCATAGGCCTGCACGCCAGGCCCGCTGTAAAATTTACTCAGTTGGCAAAAAGTTTTGAGGCCAATGTACAGGTAAAATTGGAAGAACAAACTGTTTGGGTGGATGCAAAAAGCATTGTCAGAGTTATGGGACTGAAAGCTCGCCATGGTAAAGTCTTGAATTTACGGGCTACTGGATGTGATGCCGCTGAAGCTGTAAAAAAGTTAATAGTTTTGGTAGATACTAATTTTGGTGAATAGAAAAACCAGCGCTGGTTGACATCTTCGAAATGAATATTTAAACAGATTAAATGCATATATTTACAGGACAAGTTGCATGTGAGGGGGTAGTAATTGGCAGTTCTTTAAATGTCTCAACTGAGCACCAACAATCATTTGCTGAGGATAATAATTCTGCTGAAACTTTGTCTGACGCTATTGATGTTTCCAAAATACAACTGCAAAAATTGATTGATTCAAAAAAGAAAATAGAAGGCGAAATTTTGGAATTTCAAATATCTTTACTCGAAGACTCCGAATTTCTTGAACCAATTTTTAATAGACTGGAACTCAATGAATCGGGACCTCTCGCTTGGAGCAATATTCTTGACGATTTGATTGAAGAGTATGATACAGAAGAGGATTCTTATTTCAGAGCACGTGCTGAGGATTTGAAAGATTTAAAACTGAGAGTGTTGCACAATTTGAATGGAGTTGGATTTTCAGAGATTTTGAAAATTGCTGATAATCAAGTAAATTCTTCAGAACAAATTATAATCACAAAAGATCTGACTCCTTCCCAATTCATTGAGACAAACTGGGAAAATTGTTCTGGTATTGTCCTGATCAATAATAGTCCAAACAGTCATGTTGCTATTCTCGCTAAATCCAGAGGGATTCCCATGTTAACTGGAGCAGATATTGATCTAAATCAAATCAGTTCAAACGCGACCGTTATTCTAGATTGTATTAAAGGTGATTTTATTATTGAGCCTGATCAGGAAACAATTGGCCGGTACAACAATATCATAGCAAAGTACAGGGACAAAAAAGATTATGAAAAAACACTTCTTGAAAAACCGGCAATTACAGAAGATGGAGTAACAATACAAGTGCAGCTAAATATGGATGACCTTCTAAATAGTCCGGAATTGCCTCCTGAACACTGTGATGGAATAGGATTGACCCGAACTGAATTTATTTTCACACGGGGTTATCTTCCAAATGAGGAAGAACAATTTCAGTACTATGCTAAACTGATTCAATGGGCAAAAGGGAAGCCTGTTACTTTCAGAACTATGGATGCAGGTGGTGACAAGACAATTCCGGAACTAACCCCTAAACATGAGGTCAATCCATTTCTCGGACTTAGAGGTGTGCGACTTTCCTTGGCAAATGAGCAGGTATTCAGGACACAACTTAGGGCTTTAGCAAGAGCAAGTAGTCTGGGGGAAGTTAAAATCATGATTCCAATGGTAACTGAAAATTTTGAGATTCAAGCAGTCCGTAAACTACTCAAAGATGAGGTTGCTAAACTGCTAGACAGAGGGATAGAGGCGAAAATTCCACAGTTAGGAATGATGGTTGAAGTTCCCATTGCTGCTTTGCAAATCGAAAATTTTGATGCGGATTTCTACTCAATAGGCAGTAATGATTTAATCCAATATCTAACATCAGCATCCAGAGACAATCCAGCAGTGGTAAATCTCTACCATGCAGAATATCCTGCTTTGTGGAAACTTATTGCTGCAGTAGCATCTCACGGTAATGCAGTAGGAAGAGAAGTGAGTGTTTGCGGAAATATTGCCGGTGACACAAAATACACCTCAAAACTGTTAGCCGCAGGAATACGCAGTTTATCTGTAACAGCAACTTCAATAGCACCCGTCAAAGCAGCTGTAAGAAGAGCTCGCTCAATACTAAATTAAACCAACTGAAAGGTGGTTTTATGAAAAGATTACTCAATGAAACAGATCAAATACTGAACGAAAGTCTTTTAGGATTTTCTGCAGCACACAATGAAATATTATCATATAATCCAGAGCCTCGATTTATTTTCCGAAAAGGCGGAGCCACAAAAGGGAAAGTTTCGCTTATTTCTGGTGGAGGAAGCGGACATGAGCCTTTACATGCAGGGTTTGTTGGCAAAGGTATGTTAGATGCCGCTTGCCCAGGAGAAATTTTTACTTCGCCCACACCAGATCAAATGCAGAGTGCTGCAAAAATCGTTGATGGTGGTGCGGGGATACTATATATAGTAAAAAATTATTCCGGTGATGTTATGAACTTTGAGATTGCGTCGGAAATGCTTGAACAGCCTAATAAAACTATTTTGACCAATGATGACGTTGCAGTGGAAGACAGTTCCTTTACTACTGGTCGGCGTGGAGTTGCAGGCACATTAATCGTTGAAAAAGTCGTCGGTGCGGCTGCAGAAAAGGGCTTAGATTTAAATATTTGTCACGCAATAGGCGTCAAAGTCAATTCCCAAACCCGTTCTATGGGCGTTGCCCTAACTAGTTGTACTGTTCCTGCGGTAGGAAAACCAACATTTGAAATTAGTGAAAATGAGATTGAAATGGGTGTTGGAATTCATGGGGAGCCCGGCCGGAAACGTGTTGCTATTGCTCCTGCAGATAGCATTGCTAAAGAAATGACGGAAACTATTTTAGAAGATCTCAAACCAGCCCGTGGAAGTCAAGTCTTACTCTTTATCAACGGTTTTGGCGGAACACCATCGATGGAACTATATTTAATGTATAATTCTGTAGCAAAGATTCTTGGTGAACAAGGAGTCACAATTAGCCGATCCTTGGTCGGTAACTACGTGACTTCACTCGAAATGAACGGCTGTTCTATTACGCTAACAAAGTTAGATGAAGAAATAAGTGGATATTGGGATGCTCCTGTACACACGGCGTCTTTGCAGTGGAAGTGTTGAGGGAGCATATTCAATGTGGAATAGTCTGGCGAGCTATTCTTTTTTAGCCTTGCGGTTGGGAATCGTAAAATGCCTGACGTGGTGTCAGGAATCCCGTTAATTTATTGTTTGGGAATCCTATTTTTAATCTGAAACAGAAGAGGTTAAAATGAAACTGTTTTCGAAATTAGTCGCTCTTGCGGCTTGTTCCTTAATCTCGTTCAGTAGCTTGAGTGCAGCTGAACGTTATATCACTCTTGGGTGGGCCGCTTGGGATCCGGCAAATGCACTGGTGGAATTGTCCAAAGATTTCACTAAAGAAACAGGTATCGAAATGCGATACGAGTTCGTTCCTTGGCCCAATTTTGCGGACAGGATGCTGAATGAACTTAATTCCGGTGGTAAAACTTTTGATGTCTTGATTGGAGATAGTCAATGGATTGGAGCCGGAGCTGTCTATGGGCATTATGTTAAGCTCAATGATTTTTTTGGCAAAGAAGGCATCACGATGGATGATTTTTTTGCTCCCACCGTGTACGCCTACTCTACATGGCCCAAAGGTACCCCAAACTATTACGCACTACCAGCAATGGGAGATGCATTGGCTTGGGCATACAGGAAAGACTGGTTTGCAAAACAGGAGCTCCAAAAAGCATTCCAGGATAAACATGGTTATCCTCTAAGTGTTCCCACTACTTGGGATCAGTTATATAATGTCTGTTCCTTTTTTCAAGGTAGAGTCATTGACGGTAAAAAACGCTACGGAGCGGCAATCAATACCGAAAGAGGTTCTGAAGGCATAACAATGGGCGTAACTGCGGCCTTGTATGCTTGGGGATTCCAGTATCAAAACCCGAACAAACCTTATGACATGGAAGGATATGTCAATAGTGACCGGGCTATTGAAGCACTGGAGTTTTACAAAAAAATCTACAAGGAATGCACTCCTCCTGGACATTCAGATGCTTATATGGAAGCCAACTTGGATGCTTATAAATCAGGACAAGTAGCTATGCAAATGAACTGGTATGCCTTCTGGCCTGGAGTCAACAAAGATCCTGATGTCGGTGGGGGCAAATCTGGTTTTTTCGCTAATCCAGATCAAAAGGCAAAAGGAGCAACTCTCGGTGGACAGGGAATGTCTGTTGTCTCTTACTCCGATAAAAAAGACCTTGCTCTTCAGTACATCAAATGGTTTGCAAAACCTGAAGTTCAAGCAAAATGGTGGTCTTTAGGTGGATATTCTTGTCATAAAGACGTTCTCAATGATCCTGGATTTGTTGACTCACAAGTTTATGCTCAAGGATTTTTGGATTCAATGGGCAAAGTTAAAGATTTTTGGCAGGAACCGACCTTTGTAGAATTGATGCTGGCTATGCAAAAACGCGTGCATGACTACGTCGTTGGAGACAAAGGAACTGCAAAACAAGCTATGGACAAACTAGTAGAAGATTGGACAGAAACTTTTGAAGCAGACGGTAAACTTTAATCCTTCTATTTAAAATTCACCGCAAATAATAACAATAATAAGCCGGATTAACCTAAACACTAATCCGGCTTACATAATAATTTTTAAGTGAAAAATTTTTCTAACCAAACAAAAGGCCTTTCAGATCGAGCAATCGCTTGGTTATTTGTTACGCCGACGATTATTTTATTGTTGGCAGTGAACATTTACCCTCTGATTTATGCCATCCGGATGTCTTTTACAAATTTTTATGCCAATAAACCAGGAATGGAAATCAAATTTGTTGGCTTAAAAAATTACATTAAAATCCTGAACAAAGAAGATATTTGGGAAACGATGCAAGCAACTGCACATTTCATGTTTTGGACCTTACTTTTACAAGCTTTAATCGGTTTAGGTTTAGCTCTTTTACTGAATAAAAAGTTCAAAGGAAACGAAATCCTCACAACAATTATTGTTTTACCAATGATGCTTTCTCCGGCAGTGGTTGCTGTTTTCTGGACCTATATTTATCAGCCACAAACCGGAATATTTAATTATATGATCAATTTCTTTTATGATTTTGGCGAATTTACAATGATTGGCGATGTACAACTTGCCCCTTGGAGCATCGTCCTAGTGGATACCTGGATGTGGACTCCGTTTACCATGTTAATTTGTCTTGCCGGTCTTAAGTCAATACCAAATTATCTTTATGAGGCTGCAGAGGTAGATCGTGCCAATAAATTTCAACAATTTTTACATATTACACTACCCTCTGTTTTACCATTTTTATTGTTAGCACTTCTTTTTAGAGGTATAGAAAATTTCAAAATGTTCGATTTAGTCGTTGAATTAACAGGTGGTGGGCCAGGTTCTACAACAGAAGTTGCCTCTATAAATTTGAAACGGGAAGCCTTTGAAAAATGGAGAACGGGTTATAGTTCTGCTTTTGCGGTTATTATGTTTGTCACCATTTTTGGTTTAGGCAATATTTGGGTTAAAGTTATGAATAAAATAAAGGATAAATGAGCAGTGCTATAAATTCAGTTCGTTCACCCTTAGAACCTTCGTCTTTTAGCAGAAAATCCGCGGCAACACTTATCATTATTTATGCCTTTATAGCTTTGGTTCCTATTGCCTGGATGGTGATGACTTCGTTCAAGAGTGCAAATGATGCGGTCAGTTATCCACCAAAAGTTGTTTTTGAACCTTCTATGGAAGGTTGGGTCAATCTTTTTACCCAAAGAAGCAGGCAGTCAAAAGAATATCTGAAATCTCTCCCCCCTCCTGAAACTTGGTATGAAGAACTAGTAAGAAGCAGACAAATGGTAATCGCCGGGCCATCACGATTTCTGGGGCGATTTCTTAATTCTTTGATTATTGGTTTTGGTTCCACTTTTTTATCTGTATTTTTTGGTGCATTGGCTGGCTACGCTTTTTCGCGTTTCAAAATTCCTCTCAAGGAAGATTTGCTATTTTTTATTTTATCGACAAGGATGTTTCCACCGATTGCTGTCGCTGTACCAATTTTTCTTATGTATCGGAAATTAGGATTGAGCGATACTCATCTAGGTATGATCATATTATACACAATGGTCAACCTCAGCTTAGCAGTTTGGTTACTCAAGGGTTTCATGGATGAAATCCCTCTAGAATACGAAGAAGCGGCAATGGTTGACGGTTACACAAGGTTGCAGGCATTTTTCAAAATCGTAATTCCACAGGCCATGACAGGGATTGCAGCAACTTCAATATTTTGTATGATTTTCGCCTGGAACGAATATGCTTTTGCCGTGCTATTGACTTTCTCTGAAGCTCAGACTGCGCCTCCATTCATTCCAACTATCATTGGAGAAGGAGGGTTGGACTGGCCGGCAATTGCCGCAGGAACGGTCATGTTTCTGGTCCCTGTGATGATTTTTACTGTAGTGTTGAGAAAGCATCTTTTAAGAGGAATTACTTTTGGAGCGGTTAGAAAATGAATCCTGAAAATAAAAGTTTATTGAGAAGAATTTTTGTCAAAGAACCTTGGGAAAATATCGCATCCGCAGTAATAATTATTGGGGTTGTTATGCTTTTACAACCTTACTTGATGGTGCTTTATACATATTCCTTTAATTTTATTTTAGGCGGAACACTCACTTTTTTAATTGTCAGTCACTTTCCCAGCGGTAAATCTTAACATGGTTGAAATAGTTTTACAGAATATACAAAAAAACTTTGGTGATTTTATTGCTGTCAAAAACTCGAATTTAAAAGTAAAAACTGGTGAATTTTTTGTTATGCTGGGGCCTTCCGGATGTGGGAAAACAACCACGCTAAGAATGATTGCCGGCTTAGAAATTCCAACATCCGGCAACATAATGTTGGACAATAATAATGTCACTTCTCTCCGGGCTTCTCAAAGAGATATTGCTTTCGTATTTCAACTATTTGCTTTGTATCCTCACTTAAATGTAGAAAAAAATATTTCATTTCCGCTGAGAATGCAAAAGATGAAATCCTCTGAAATCAAAGAAAGAGTCAGAGAAGTTTCTCAATTGCTCAGAATCGAACATTTACTAAAATCAAATGTTTCAACTCTTGCCGGAGGAGACCGACAACGGGTAGCACTTGGTCGAGCAATTGTCAGAAGACCTGCCGCATTTTTAATGGATGAGCCTTTGGGTACACTAGACACTGAATTCAGAGAGAAAATGTGTCTGGAATTAAGAAAATTACATAATCGCATTCAAGCCACTACAGTTTATGTTACTCATGACCAAACTGAAGCAATGACAATGGGCGACAAAATTGCTGTTATGAATCAAGGAAAAATTTTACAGAATGGAACACCAAATGAAATTTATTCCAAGCCAAGATCAAAATTTGTCGGTTCTTTTATTGGTTCGCCTTCGATGAATTTTATCCCGATTGATTCGGCAATCGAGAAGGGTGCTACTTCTATTTTTATCGACGGTAATGAGTTCAATATCCCAGAACAACATGAAGGAACAATTGCTGATAAAAATTTTATTGGCATCAGGCCTGAGAAAATGACACTTTCTGAAAATCAAGGTATTTCCGGAGAAGTTTACGCTTCTGAATATCTTGGCACCAGAAATGTCCTAACGATTAATACTGAAGTCGGGCAATTCAAAGTTCGTGTTTCAAAAGACATCAAAGTTTCTCCTCTCGAAAATGTTAAAATATCTTTTGATTCACATTCTGGAATAATTTTTGACGGGACTTCTGATAAAGCCCTGCAAAGCGCTTACATGACAATTTGATATGGCAAAGGTAAAAATTGAGAATGTTTCTATAAATTTTGGAACAACAGCCGCACTATCAAATATTGATTTTGAAGTGAAAAATTCAGAATTTTTTATTTTACTCGGCCCTACTGGCGCAGGCAAAACAACAACATTAAGATTAATTTCCGGACTTGAGAGACCGGATTCCGGAAAAATACTGATTGACGGAATAGACGTAACAAAGGTGCAGCCAGCATATCGCGATACAGCTTTTGTATTTCAACAGTATTCTCTTTATCCAAATTATAGCGTTTTTGATAATTTAGCCTTTCCTTTACGCTCTCCATTAAGAAAAGAAAGTCCGGAAAAGATTAAACAAAGAGTACTTGAAATTGCGACTTTGCTTAAAATTGAAAATAAATTAAATAATTCTGCAACTGAATTATCCGGAGGTGAAATGCAAAGAGTAGCCATTGGCAGAGCATTAGTCCGGACTCCAAATATTTATTTAATGGACGAGCCTCTATCTTCTTTAGACGCAAAACTGAGAGGGGATTTGCGGGTGGAGTTAAAACGCATTCAAAAAGAATTGGGTGCAACCATTCTATATGTCACACACGATCAAATTGAAGCAATGACGATGGCAGACCGTATCGGTGTTTTACGGGAAGGAGAGCTCATTCAAATCGGAACTCCTTCTGAAATATATTCCAGCCCAGCAGATACTTATGTCGCCTGCCGTTTGGGGTCTCCACAAATCAATTTGCTTCCAAAAGATCTATTTGATTTCCCTGAAATACCTGCTGAAACAAAAACCCTTGGGATTCGTCCAGAGGATGTTATACTTGGCTCTTCCGAAATGGAAGGGATGGTTAGCGGAATTGAAAATTTAGGTGCAGACACCATTTTATTACTCAACTTTAACGAACATGAAGTTTTTGCTTATGCTGACCCCAGAAAAACATATTCTTATGGTGATGTTTTAAAAGTAGGAATTGATCCTGAAAAAACACTTTTTTTTGATGCCCAGGATCAATTAATTTCTGCATAATGTGAGTTTGTTTTTTTTACCCACATTTTTAACTAACTAGGATGGTCTTAGTGGTCTTATTTATTATACTAACTTTTCCAAAGAAAGGAGGTCAGATAAATTGATAACAATTCCGTATCCATTTCTAAAATCATTCAATAATATTATTTTGAATATAATACAAAACGATTAATAGCAGCACTACAGGAAAATCAGGACACCATTTTGGCCTATAATGGAAAATCCA
>JAPKDT010000280.1 GCA_028822475.1 SAR324 cluster bacterium | reverse complement strand
GGTTCCCCCAACAAATGTTCCGCAATTTTCTGAAACGGGCTGTTGATCATCAAAGTATTGAAAAAGGTGTCATACATATGTAGACGTTGCAATTGTTTCAGTGAGTTACTATCTCCTTTTTGATCATAGTACACCTCACTTGCAGGCATTTTTGGAAGAACATCTTTCTTGAGCCTTGACAATTCAGAGTTAATTTGAGCAACCTCAGTATCAGAGAGAAATTTTTCTATGACAAAGAATCCGAGTTGTTGGAAAGAGTCGTTTGAATTTTCTGGAATGATCTTCATCTACTTAACTCCAGTCATGTTGGCTAAGATTGTTTTCCATCGTTTTTAAGTTAAAACACTTTTTCAGATTACTTAATACCCTGTTAGGTATTGACAAAAGATTTCTGCCAGAGTTTGTCACTACGGATTGGCAATTCGGTGCAACGAACACCAATAGCATCATTCACAGCATTTGCTATGGCCGCACCAACAGGAATGATCGGTGGTTCTCCAATACCTCTTACTCCAAAAGGCCCATTTGGTGAAGGATTTTCGATTAGAATTGTTTCTATACTGGGAATACAATTTGCTTTAGGAAAATCATATTCCATAAAACTACCTGTAAGAAGTTGGCCTTCGTCGTCATAGAGCATTGCTTCATGTAAGGCCATCCCTATACCTTGTACAACTCCACCATGTATTTGTCCGTTTACCATTGTCGGATTCAGTGGATAGCCCACATCATGAATTGCAAGGTACTGAAGCGGTGTTACCCTGCCGGTATCGCGATCAACAGAGACCTTGGCTAAATGAACGGTAAAACAAGGTGCATTTTGCTGAATTGCGGACTGGCCTTGACCTGCAATCGGTCCTGGACCGCCCGGTTGGCTTTGTGCAATACTTGCCAACTTTCCAATGCTGACAGTCTTATCTGGAACCCCTCTGACATGGACTAAACCTTCATGCATTTCGAGATCATTAATACTTGCTTCAAAATGATCTGAAGCCAATTGAAGGATTTTCTTTTTTGCTTCCTCTGCCGCTTCGGAAACTGCCCCAGATACACTATATGTAATTTGACTTCCTCCACTATTTGGCGCGAAAGGTCCTGTTAATGTGTCTCCCTGGATAATCTCCACTTGGTTCGGAGAGACTCCTAAAACCTCTGCTGCAATCAAGACGAAACTACTGTTGACACCAGAAATGTCAACAGAGCCGACATGAATACGAACCATACCGTCACTTTCAACTCGACAGATAGCTGATGCAGGTCCCATAAAACTGGTCCAACCACCGATTGCTATTCCAATGCCTTCGTTGGCTTTTTTAACTTTCAATTTCCAAGTTGGATGATCCCTTAAGCTGTCGAGGCAAGACTTCAATCCCAAGTTAGGCCATGGTTCATTGTTTCCCATCAAATCTCCAGTTTCAACAGCATTTTGATAACGAAAATCTAATTTATCAAAACCTAGCTGTTCTGCCATTTCGTCAACATTCGACTCCAATGCAAAAGTAATCTGGGGTGCTCCGGGAGCCCTGTATGCACCAATCTGAGGTTTATTAGTGTTTACTTCATAACAGTCAATCGAAGTATTTTCGATTTTGTAATAACCTCCAATCAGTGTGGCTAATAATCCAGATAGTGGTAGTCCGAAAATTCCGTTATCCAGAATTATTCTTGCTTCAAGAGCGTTGATAAAACCATCTTTTTTTGCACTTGTTTTTAGGAAAATATGTACATTTGGCGAAGGTGTAGTAGTTTGATGATCTTCTGAACGAGATAATACAAATCTAATAGGACGTTTAACTGCCAAAGCTACCGCACCCGCCAAAGGTTCCAAAATTCCGTATTTTGCACCAAATCCACCTCCAAACGTCATGGGAACAACACGAATCTTATGTTTGGGTAGTGATAATATTCGGGACACTTCGTCTCTAACTAAGAATTGACCCTGGGTGCTTGTGTAAAATGTCAAACTCCCACGAAAAATATCTGGTTCTACAACCACTGCATGTGGTTCCAGATAGGATTGATGCACACTGTTAAGCTTATAATTCTTTTCAACAACTATATCAGCTTCGCTAAATCCTTTTCTTATATCACCACGTTCAAAATGTTGTGATGCATATACATTGTTCATGGGTTTCGATTCAGACTCTCCTTTAGCTTTTACTGCAGAGTGTGCTCCACTTAAGTTTGAAATTTCTGTAGGCAAGCCTTCCGGCCAAATTGTTGGTGACTGGTCAGACATTGCTTTGATAGGGTCTATAACTGACTCCAGGGGTTCGTAATCAACAAATACTTTATCGATTGCATCTTGAGCAATCGATACGGATTCTGCTACTACTACTACTACAGGTTGACCATGAAAAATAACTTTATCCTTCGCCAAAATAGCGCTGTTTCTAGATGCCATCACTTGATTTTTTGTTGGCAAGTCTTGTGCGCACAGGACAGCAACAACTCCTGGCACTTCTTCGGCAACAATTTTATTAATCGAGATAATTCTGGCATGAGCATGGGGACTGAACAGGATTTTTGCATGGAGCATCCCGTCAATTTTTAGATCTTCAACATATTTAGCTTTACCAGTTACTTTTTCAAGCCCCTCAATCAAGGGGTAACCTTTTCCAAGGTACCGATAATTATTTTTATTCTTCTTCATACAACATCCCTTTTAATTTCATTGTTGCAAATTGGTAATCAAAAGTAACAGTTAGATTCGGTTTTAGCACAAATTGTTAAGTTCAGTTGAAAATTGATCATGTTCCATC
>JAPKDT010000279.1 GCA_028822475.1 SAR324 cluster bacterium | reverse complement strand
TGCAGACGTCCATTCTCTATATTTTCTCTGCCTACAATTACAGGCGCGCCCGGAAGATTGTTAAGTGTAAAAACACCTGCTGCAGAACATTCACACTCTGATGCAATTACTCCAAAATCTAATGATTCGTCCTTAATTCCAAGATTTATTCCCAGCCATGAAAATCCGCAAACACTTCTTAATGGAGGATAGTCCATTGCCATATTAAACTCCTTGTGTATAATTAATGTGATCGGCAGTCTCTAGTTTACGTTCAGAACTGCCAACCGTCAACTGTTATGCGAAAACCTTATTATCCTGTTTAAAGTGGCTGTCAGCATTCCCGAAGAGTTACGTGCCTTTGGAATTACTTCCAAAGAGTTTTCAGAAAAAAAGAGCGGACTTACTAAATCCGCGGAGACGGAAGTTAATGATAATGATGTCATTTGGGGGCTTTTTCAAGATTTAACAAAAAAAGCTCTCAGCTATGAAATGTTGCAGATGCTCTATTGGAACATGGCAGTATTTAAGGATAAACTGGGTCAGAATTCTTTTGAATACCAACAAAAATCACATAAATCCCGTTTACTGGATCTGGAGCAAAAAGGGAAAACGAAAGTTAAAATAAATGCCACTGGCTGTTCTGCTTCCTGCAGAAAATTGCATAACCTCGTCCTCCCTCTTGAAAAAGCTTTACACAATTTACCTGTACCAAATCCAAAGTGTGAAGCAACTTTATATTCTGCAAATACCTGGTGTACGTCAATTTATCTCGTTGCTAAGGAGAGTGAAAAGGTATCGCTAAAGTTACCTCCGGCAGTTGAGAACGTGTCTGAAGTTCCGCGTTTCGCGAAAGATAGCAAAAATTATGCAAGTCTCTCTGCGGACGATTCAGCAGAACCGCGTTCCGGGCAACCCGAAAATAATATGATGGCTTGGGTTTTACCGTTATTAACATTGTCCATGGGGCTCGGGTTGCTCTTTTTTTCACCCTTGGCAGGAGGGTTGCTTGTTGCATGGAGCATTCCGTTTATTCCTCCGCTGATGCTGCGTTTGCGTCGTTCTTTACCATTTTTAAAACATCGCTGGGAACGTTGGGGTCTGCTCGGAATTGGGTTTCTGTTGGCACTTCTGTTGTTATTACTGACCCAGTTGGCTGACCGGAAAATTAATACTTCCAGCAGTAAAAGCACAATTCCGCCTTACGAGGTTTTGTTGATTGAGGATCAGAGCAGTTCTACACGATCACGTTTACGGGTCAGCATTGTTGCTCCTGAAGCTCTGACTGCCCGCGATCGTGCCCGTGTGGCGATGAATGCTGCCAAACAAATACAAGCCAGCCAGGTTTCGGATGATCCGGACAATCCACAATATGAGTATATTTCTGTAGTTTTAGAAGCAAGTACAAAAACCACCGGTCAGGGATATGCGCTGGCAGAAGCGCAATATGCACCGGATGGTCGTGGACAGCAGGGTATCATGAGTGAAGATCCTGCTAATCAATGGAAATGGAATGTGAGTTCATCAACAGCTCGTGTCAATCCTGATGATACAAACTCCCTGCAAAATGTAAAAGGGACACTAGAGACTTTTTTGAAGCAATAACTGGAAATGCCAATTTACAACTACCAGGCCTTTGATGGAGAAGGCACTTTACACAAAGGCACCAAAGATGCGGCAACGGAGTCAGAGGTACGTCAATTTTTACGCAGCAAAGATCTTTTTCCAAAAGAAATCAGGACCAGTCGTTTTACACGTGTAAAACTTCCCGGAGGTGAAAAAGCTTCTAAAATAAAACTGCCAGAATTTTCTTTTCAAAAAGGTGTTTCCGGAAAAGCGCTCACACAATTCACAAGACAGTTAGAAGTTTTGCTGGACGCGACTATTCCTTATGACAAAGCTTTTCAACTGATTATTCCACAGACTGAGGATTCCGGATTTCAAAGTATTCTTTCGGATGTACGTGGACGAGTGGTGGAAGGCGGATCACTTGCTGGAGCAATGGGAAGGTACCCCCATGTTTTTCCGACTATGTACGTCAGTATGGTACGTTCAGGAGAAAATGCAGGAAATCTCGGTTTAATCATGAGACGACTGGCGGACTATTATGAAGCG
This sequence comes from SAR324 cluster bacterium, assembly GCA_028822475.1. GTDB lineage: Bacteria > SAR324 > SAR324 > SAR324 > NAC60-12 > Arctic96AD-7. The sequence continues at coordinate 671 of JAPKDT010000279.1, read as the reverse complement.
CAGGAACGTATGCTTTCCAAACTAAAGGGTGCGCTTATTTATCCTGCGTTCATGATGGTATTTGGATTGGCTGTTGTTATTTTTATGGTCACGACGATTGTACCGAAAATCACCCGTATTTTTGAAAGTCAGGAAGAGGCACTGCCTCTGCCCACGCGAATTTTAATGGGCGTCAGTGATTTTGTGGTGGATCATTGGTTTCTGCTGTTACTCCTAACTTCTGGAATTGTGGTCGGAATCACCTCTTTTTTCCGGAGCAGCCGCGGACGTTTATGGAAAGACAGGATTGAACTTAAACTGCCTCTGCTGAGTACTTTGCGGATTAAAGTCATGGTTGCGCGTTACTGTCAGACATTAGGCACTTTGCTTAAAAGCGGAGTTGATTTAAAAACTGCTCTCGAAATATCAAAGCACGTTGTGGGCAATAAAATATTTATCAGCAAGTTGGATCAACTGATTATTGATGTAAACAACAAAGGTATTCCTCTTTCCGCAGCTATGGCGCGTATTGATTATTTTCCTGAATATGTCCGTCACGTCGTTTCAATCGGAGAAGAAGCCGCACGAGTAGATGAACTGCTAGAAAAAGTTGCTGACCGGATGCAGGAAGAAGTAAGCACCCTGCTCGAGGCTTTGACCACACTCTTACAACCGGCTTTGATTATGGTTCT
>JAPKDT010000278.1 GCA_028822475.1 SAR324 cluster bacterium | reverse complement strand
GTGTTTTTACTGATGACACGGTGATGACAGTAGCAGTAGCTGATTCAATAATGATGGGTGTACCCTACGTTGAATCACTTCAGCAGTGGGGAAGGGAATATCCTGGGGCTGGTTATGGTGGCTGGTTCAAGAAATGGATTCATCAAGATGATCCTAAACCTTACAACAGTTTCGGAAACGGCTCTGCAATGCGTTGTTCAAGCATAGGATGGCTTTTTGATGATGAAGAGTCTGTGCTTGAGGAGGCAAAGAAGAGTGCAGAAATTACTCATAATCATCCAGAGGGAATCAAAGGAGCTCAGGCTGTTGCTCTTGGTGTGCTGATGGGTAGAATGGGAAGTACAAAAATTGAAATCGAAGATAAATTGGAATCTCTGTTTGATTACGACTTAAATCAAAAGCTGGGTCATATCAGGCTGAACTACAGTTTTGATGTTACCTGTCAGGGTTCCGTACCTCAGGCCATCATAGCTTTTCTGGAATCAGAAGATTTTGAAGATGCAATTAGAAATGCAATTTCTCTGGGTGGTGATGCGGACACTCAGGCTTGCATAGCCGGAGCTCTGGCAGAAGCCCATTATATGAACATTCCTGATCAGATAAAGGAGTTTGTTTTCGAGAAAATAACACCTGATCTATCTTATGTAACAAATGAATTCCTTGATAGAACAAGGATTGTTTTGAATTAACATTTTTAATAATCCAAATTATTAATGGTAAAATATGGAAAATTACAAAAACCTGAAAGAAGATAAGGAGTTTTTCCCTTATGAATATGGTTCTTCACGTTATGAAAATATGCGAGAATCTGTTTTTTCCTTATTAAGAAGACAAGAATTGGAATCAAATTTTGATCTTATTTATAAACATATGGATGAAAATGGGGTTGTATTTTCTAGTCCGGGTGGGAGTTTTCAAAGAAAATTATTAGTTAATTTGTCTAATTACATGAATTATCATATAAGATACCCCCGTAGAGGAGAGAATTTAAAAAAAGATGACAAAATGCGTCAGCTCTTAGAGCCACTTGCAAAAATAATTTGTACAGAAAAAAATAACTTAGAAGAATGGAAAAAGAAGAATCCAAATGGTTATGGGGAATATAATTATCCTGATGGAAAAAAGTATAAAGGTGAATGGAAAGAAGAGAAATATCATGGTCAAGGAACATTCACTTTACCTAATGGGTCTAAGTATGTTGGAAAATTCAAGAATGGTGAGAAAAATGGTTATGGAACACATACTTTCTCTGATGGAGAAAAGTATGAAGGGGAATTTAAGGATGGTAAAGAACATGGTATAGGAACTTATACTTTCCCTGATGGAGAAAAGTATGAAGGGGAATGGAAAAATGGGAAACGATGGAATGGCCAAGGAACAGCAACTTGGTTTGATCGAAATTCTCTTCAAGATTTTAAGTATGAAGGAGAGTGGAAGAATAGCCTGATGGACGGTCAGGGAACTTTAACTATTCAAAATTATGAGTATGAAAAAGATCTTACCAATGATCAGTGGATGGATGGCCAGGGAACTTTAACCATGAAAAGTTCAGAAAAAACTATGGGCGAATTCAAAAATGATAGAATCTGGAACGGAATATCATACGACAAAGACGGGGAAGTCAAAGGGAAGATAGTGGATGGTCATTTTAATAAAAATGAAAAAATTCTACAATTTCTTGACGATTTCAACATAGATTGTGAAAATCTTTTTAAAGAATCTCCCCCGATCTGGCATGATGACAATAAATTAATTGTTTTTGAAATAGCAAAATCTTCAGGTTACCCTTTCAATGGAAGAATTTCATACAAACGATGGCCTCAGTTTGAGTTGCCTGAATACCTAGATGATAGAGAATTAAAATTTTCTGCACACGATGAAGTTTTTAAATATGCTGAACAAAAAGATCCTAAAATAGTGGACTGGCACCTAAACTTTGCTGATCCTGATTTGTTTGTTGCATATGGTTCTGAATTATTAGCACAAGATGAAATCCAGGTAGCAGAACATCCAATTCTTGGTTCTATAAGAGAAATGCTTATTTCAAAAAAATGTTATGCTGAAACTGTGGATGATGATGGAAACCCTACTCCAGTGACGATAACTGGAGCTCAGAGAAGATGTGTAATTGATACTCGACCTAATCCTAAGATTGGTTGTCCAGATGGGATTTATGGAAACGCTTTTGAAATTGCAACAGAAGAGCAGGTCAGGGCATCAACCAGGACAATCTCACCTCCTACTATAAGTAATATCCTTGCCATATCTGCTCCATCTGGGGGTTCCGGAGATTACACAGTGGAGGATATGCTAAAAGTTCTTAATACAGCGTACACTGGTTTCTCTTGTGCTCGTAAGGAAAGCGAAAAGTTAGTTCCTGAAAATCCTAAAACTTTGATTCACACTGGTTTTTGGGGATGTGGTGCTTTTGGAGGGAACCGCATACTTATGACAATTCTTCAATGTATTGCTGCTGATTTAGCAAAAGTAGATCTCGAATTCTGGGCAGTAAACAATTCTGGGGTTAAGGTTGCTGAAGAAGCTTTTAGTCTGTATGAAGCTTTAAGAGGTGCTAAAGCTGTTTATAGCTTTAGCTTGGATTTCCTCTTGGATAGTCTAGAGGATCAAAAGTTCCAATGGGGTGAATCTGACGGAAACTAATGGAAAAAGCAAGTAAACAAAAAGTCCTATTTCTAAAGGAAGAGTATGCAGATGGCCTTGGCTATTGCCGGATCAATCTCTGCGGCTTCATTCCTGGGAGAGAGATGAT
>JAPKDT010000024.1 GCA_028822475.1 SAR324 cluster bacterium | reverse complement strand
AAGTTAAATCTTTGAAGGAATTCAGGATTTTTCCTACATTGGCACGAACGGAAGGAACGTCAAGGTTGTCATCGTCAAAATACGGATGATCGTCTTTGACGCCAATGCGCTTCATAATTTTTTGGATAATAACACGCTCCTCGTCTTCAAACACACCGTCTGATGCTGCGACTAAAGCCATTAGTTCAACTAGTGCGTGCTTTGCTTCTGCGGATTGTATATGTTTTAACATCTCTTCCAGAGAAGTGTTTGCCTTCATTTGCAACTGTTCTTCATGAGTAATTGCAACAGCCTTGAAAGTTGCAATCAGAACTTTCTTCTCGGCAACGTGCATTTCTCTTTCAGCATGAGCTAAAAAGCTCACTACAGATAAGACATTAACAAGTTCTTCACGACTGATAGGCATTATTATCCTGTCTAATTTTTCAAAATATTAGGTAAATGTTTCTACGAAGTAAAACGGAGCTAATTATGTATAACCAAATTTGCAGAGAACGTAAAGAGATATTATTCTGCTTTCCGAGTCAGGTTGCTTAAATGGCTCAAGATTCTCGCTATCACGCTGAATGGGAAACGGTTTCACGTTATGTAAGAGAGTTGTTCAACTATTATTGCGCAAGGTGCGCTAATGATTGTAGAAAAACAAAAAATGCTCAAATGATTCTTCAGGTCCACCATATTGATGAAAACCCGGCAAATAACGCACTCGAAAATCTTATTCCACTATGTGCCAGCTGTCATCTTAAAATAGAAGGAGAGGCGCGTTTACACGCACCTTATCGTGAACAACAATTGGAATTGTTTGAAGATCATACTTACATGAGCAGGATGAAGGAAATGCGTGAGAATGCGTTAGCAAAATACTGTTCAGCAGTTAAGCCGGGAGCTATAGGGCTGGATGCAGAAACTTATGAAACAAACGCCATCGAGTGGGAAATTAATGAACCTTCTTAGTTTGCAGCAACTGTTATTTATCTAAGCGTTTCGTTTATTGACTTAGAGCATTTCAACGTCTTCTTCTTCCAAAGCCTCCAAAACCTCTGCTTCGGCTTCGGCGACTTCCGCCAAAGCTGAATTTCTTCCTCGGTACAGTTCTGCGTTTTGAAACCGCAGGTCTCCTCTGAGATTTACTGGTACCGAAACCTCCTCCTGAAGCTCTGCGGTTGGCTGAGCGAAATTTTGTACTCTTGATATTATTCAGTGATTTTTTCGAAGTTGAACGGAACTTATTTGATGATACACTTTTTCCGCCAGCTGTCTTAGCAGAAGAAGAAGATGGCGTGGCTTTTCTCATATTTGAAGTGGACGCTCCTCTCCGGTTTTGAATTGAACTAACTGTCCTCGCACCACCGTAACCGTAACCGTAACCAAAACCACCACCCCAGATATATGGCGGTCTAAAGAGCATTGACATCATCATTGATGTCATTAAAAGATTTGTCATGCTGTAACCTGAACCATAATATGGGGCGTATGGTGTTCCTGCTGACTGGTACATTTGCGGATTTGGAGTAGACTGCATGGTCATCTCATCGCCTGAACCTCGTACAACAGAGGCTGTCATGATTTCGATAGACTTATTTTCCGCAATATCCTTCCAGGCAGCGGCATCTGAGCCTGACGGCAACGTACCAACCTGACTGGGATCCGGAACCAAAATGGAAAATAATAGAAAATCTCCATCACCTTTTTCAGTTTGAGGTACAATCAAAACATGATCCGCCATTCCGTCCTGATTCAAATCGATTGTACTAATGTTACGGACCTTGTTTGATATTTTGTTGACCAGAGTCGGCAGGAAATCTTTGTCAGAAACCTTTGCCTGGGAAGTCTCTCTTAAAGCTTCGGAGGTGATTGCAGCTATCAATTTTGGATCAAGATGCTCCGTTAGATCAATTCCAAGTTTTTCGATTGCTTCCGCGTTAAGTTGATTACTGACTCCAATTGGAATATTTTGGGAGGAATAATTGTAGCGTGCAGATTCCTGGCTTTTATCTTCTCCAAAAAACACCCAGTAAAATCCTAAAATTAAAATTGCGATCAGGACACCCTGCGTAGAAAACAATTTTTCTAAACCGTTAGGAGGTTCATTCTCTCTGTTGGCCATAACTCGTAATTTATGTTTATATTAATTCAAGATAATTATAATTAATTTAAGCTATTGAAACTTTACTGCAGTGCGCTGAAGGCGCAAGTTAAAACGATAATTCAAAAAGGTTATTCTCCTGCGGAGGCCATTAAATTTTTTTTAACTGACATGTCATGAGTGCTTATTTTGAGATAACAATAGCTGACCCATTGGGCAAAAAAAGTGTTGCGATGTGAACGCCAGCGGTTGAGAGGTTCCATAAAATCAAAATTTACGGGCGGAGCTACGTCCGGATTCCCGAGGTCTCGTTTAGCTTCATCCGCCAGTCTGGTAGCGTTGTATTCAGGATGCCCGGTATGCGCGATGAAACGGTCATCGGAGGTTGCAAAAATAGAATAGCCAGCTTCCTTCCCGTATGCCAGTAATTTTAGTCGTCCGTCGTTTTCAGCCTCTTCCATGGCTTCGTCCGGAATCCCCGCATGACGGCTTTGCGGGCAGAAAAAGACATCGTCCAACTCTCCGATGATCGGATGAGCAGGGGCAAGATTTTTCAATTCAAAAACACCGAACAGTTTTTGATCGTAATTAAATTTGTTTACACCTTCTAAATAAGCCATCACAAATCCTGCCCAGCAGAGTCCAAGTGTACTGGGAATTGTTTGACGTGCATCGTGGAGAATAGCGCTGATTTCGTCCCAGTAATGCACATCTTCAAAACGGACAGTCTCAACCGGTGCACCTGTTAAAATTAAGCCGTCAAGCGGCTGCTCACGATTGGCCTCCTCGTAAGTAACGTAAATGTCATCTACATGCCGGGGTTCCCAGGTTTTGTAGTTATGTGACTCCAGACGAATCCAAATCGGTTCCAATTGCAAAACCGAAAGTCCCAAAGGGTGGAGAATATTAAATTCATATTTTTCTCCAAGCGGCATTATATTGAGAATTCCTATGCGTAATGGACGAATATCCTGGCGCTCAGCTTGTGAAGGTGGAATCCAGCGGATACCATTTTTTTCGAGGATTGGAACTGCGTGATAATCAGGACTAACAATGAGTGTCATAACTTACTTTCTAAAAAAATAAAGGACGGCGTAAACTTGCACTGTCTCAAAGCATGGTGAACTTCTCATGCTCAAACTCGAATAGCATTAAACTGTTATATCTGGAAAAGTCCTTTGATGAGAAAAACAAATCAGCAACTGACTAACAGTATTATTCGGATGAAATGACAGGCAGAGTCTCTCCACAGGTGGAAAAACAATATCCCTGCGGATTATACTTCAAAAAGAAAAATTAGATAGACGAGAATCAATCGGGTGGGCCACTAAAAGAGGCGGACCAGCACTTTACTCGAATCGAGTCGTATCGACTCCCTTCCGGAATTCTCCGGAGGGGCTGGCATTAGCACCTTGATGCGGAAAAAGGATGCTCGACACTTCAAAGGGCCAGATCCCTCAGTGTCATCTGGATACAAAGTTTTATCTAAATTATCATAATCATTGTTAAAGTCAAACTTTTTCAATCACTTTATATGAATGTAGTGATATCAAATTTCAGAGGGACTCATCAGAGCCTGTTTGAGGGATTCCTCAAAGTCTGATTTAAGCAGTTTTTCATGATCGTCAGTTGTAATGTAAAAGGTATCTATAACTTGATGGCCGATGGTTGTAATGACGGCCTGCTGAATCACTACTCCTGCCCGATCAAACGCACTGACCATTTTGTAATAAACGAGGGGCGCGTCTTCGGCTGTTATTTTAATACGGAGATAATTTTTATCACGTCTCGAAAATTCAGTTTTATCGGGTGAATCTCCTTTCCACACTGGAAAATCGCCAGAAGACACATTATTGGTTTCTTTGACCATGTAGCCTTTTTTATCATCTTTGAGGTACTCCAACTGAAACTTTGTGTTGTAGAGAAAAGTCTGTGGCTTTATTTTCAGTGCAGGTGGGGTATTTCTTCTGATGGAAGTTTCCAGCTCAAGCGGAAAAATAACATTATCCTCTTCCCTTTTTGAGACCTTCAAATAATAGCAAAAAGCAACGTGACCGCTTGCAAAATTTATTTGGTTTATCTTTGCCGATTCAATGTTAAGGTGCTTAAGGTTCAAGGTGAAGGCGATTCTACTATGAATCTGAGGCAGGTCATGCACATAAATCAGCAGAGCGTTAAGTCTACCTCTTGCATTGGTGATGACATTTACAATTGCGGGACGTTCAAGTTTGTTGAAAATAGTAAGATTCTCCGCAATCATTCCCGGAGAAGAACTAAGCAGAAAGCGATTTGGAAATGAAGCAAAAAACCAGTTGATTAAGGGACTGTAAAGCTCTGTCAGTTCAACCAAAGTTTTATTGCTGAGAGCTTGCCGAATTGTGCGGATAAATTTTTCTGTAGTCTGGTCAGTACCATGTTTATCCAGCGAACCCAGTTTAAGGTCACGCCAGAGGACTTGTAATTCATCTCCTGAATTTTCAAGCAGTTTTCTTTCTTTTTTGTTTATCAGTTCCAACGGTTTGAGTAAAACAGAATCAAGATTTTCACGGAGACTTCTGTTTATCAGCAGATCAATACGTGTGTCTGATTCGAGGTCAATTTTTTTGTTATCAAGATACGAGAGGATAAAATCCATCGAATCCTCTTGCTTTTGGGAGGAACGCATTTCGGTAAAAACACGGTATGTCTCCTCAAAAAATGTTCTTAATCCTCGCGTTGAGTGGGCGTTGCTGTCACTCACAGAAATGTAATCCGAAATATTGCAGAGAAAAAGCAAAATGACATTAATCAGGTTACGGTCCGCAATTTCGAAAAAACTTTGCAGTGCTTGATCGAAATAAGCGGAAGTTCTGCTGAGTTGCACGACAGTCGTGTGATGTGCAATAAGCAGTGATACAAGCGCGAATAATTCCTGGTCTTCATAACCGATACGTTCAAGAGCCTTGACCGCAATTGAAGTTCCAGAAACTTCATGATCAGTCTGCGGATCTATTTTTCCTACATCGTGGAACAGGATGCCCCACTTGAGTGCTATTATATGCCTTGGTTCAAGATATTGATATAGTTCCTGATAATCTTTTTTTAGCCGGTCCAGTTCTTTTTGCGTACGATCAAGGGCATTCAGAGTATGAGTGCAAACCGGATGTTGATGGTAAGCCAGGTTACGCAGTAAAAAGCGCATCTTATTCGTTTCGGGAATGAAACAGCCCATCAAAGTCCGCGGTTCATTTTCCGCATTAATCGGTTCACAAATATCTAACATAATTCGCCAGGCACTTGCAGCAAACGGAGTGAGCATGAGTTTCGTAAAACGTTCAGCAATCTGCGTACGATGAGCATTGATAACATCCGGAGTCATGATCCGGATCAGATCAGCCATTTCGTCTTTGAGTTCAAAAGACAAATCATATTCGGACTGCCCCACATATTCAAAGAGCTCAAGTAACGCAGTTGGATCGTTGAATATTAGCGATATCGGCACCTGCGGTAAACCTTCAAGAGCATTTACCTCAACAATTTGACGCTTACCCAGATGGACGACAACCTGGAAATTTGAGAAAGTCCTTACTATGGTGCGGTCCAGCAGTCGCTGTAAAATTTCCTGTGAAAGATATTGAATATAATTCACCATCTGCAGACGATAGCGGTCAAATACGTCTATACTCTGGAAACGTTTTTTCTTGAGCAAGTAAAGGCGCTCGGTTGCATCATTGATGATATTAATCTTGATGTCTTTTTCAGAAAGACCTCTTTCACGCGCTTCATCATCAAAATGAAACTTCTCTGCGGTTGCAGAAAAGTTGCGTAAGTCATACAAAAATTCCAGCGCCTGACAAAGTTTAAACCCCTGTCTCGGTGAAATTATACGTTTTTGAATTAACAGGGCGAGCATATCTGCAGTTTGATTTGGAAAAACACCAAAAGTCGCAGCCGCCAACCAAAGTGGGATTTGCAGAGAGCGTAACCCACCTTGATCTTCCTTGAGATTCATATGGCTCAATCCAGGGACCGTGCGGTCATGGTAATCTCGTATCTGGCTCAGGACGAAGGTTTCATAAGGCAGGATTTGAAAAAATCGGCGTTTCAGGGCATTAGCCAAATTATTACTGCCCAACAGAACTCTGCTTTCCAGGATGGCCGGAATGGTATGAATTGCTGCGGGGTCCTTAAAACGGGATAAATCCTCGTTTAATTCAAAGTATTGGTGAGCCGTTTCTATACCCGCTATCCGGAGTAAATGCTCAATATGTATGATGAGCTGCCGGCAAATTTCAGCTTCTCCGGAACTTAACTGCTGTGTATCAAGACAATACCCTAGATCCCTGTCTGAAGCGAAACTGAGTTCCGCACGTCCGTATCCTCCTCTGGCAAAGATTACCAGATGATTAAGTAAAAAATCACGTTTGAATTCAGCTTGCTGAGCAAGCGGCATTAATTCTTTTAGGTACTTCACGCGTTCATTGAGAGACGCTGTCTCCTTAGTTAAATCTGCTTCAATACTGTTGTAATATTTCAGCAACTGCCTTTGTTCAGGATCTTCCGGATTTTCTTCAAGTTTCTCGATTTGTTTTTGGGTAAGTTCGAGTTTTTGTCGATTTTTAGGTAGTGTTTGTTTTTTGAATCGATACTCTTTTTTGAATTCTTCAATTATTTTTTCTTTGAGGATTGGCAAATCTTTGAAAGCATATTCGAAAGCAGTATGGATGATACTGTCCAGGAGACGTGTATTTTGGGCGAGAGTGTCAAAGGAACTGTCAGCGCTCAGACTCTTTTCTACAATTGTTTTATATTGCTCTTCATAATATTCTGCAGTAACAGTTGCAAAAACTTCTTCACGGGCAGCGAGATATTCCTGTGTCTGGCTGTTCTCAATATGCAGAGGCATCCAGGCTTTAATCAGTTTTTTAAGTAAAGCTTTTTTGTGTTTTTCAAGTTTTTGCGGATCCTCTGTAAAGATGAACGGAGAGAGGAAGGGATAATTTTCAATTGGAGAAAAATTAGTATCCATAATTAAAACAGCTTGCTGTAGAGGAGAATAATTTTCTGTTCAGCACGATCATGTCCACTTGGCGTGATTAACGGGAAAGGAATGTTATTCAGCAGTATCCGGCAAGAAAGCAGCATGAATATTTGAGAAAAGTTATCCAGAAAATACTTGTTAAAATGTTTCAGAAAAGAGTATCTTGTTTTTTAGGAGGAGCTGAAATCCCCAAATGCTGGTAAGCCCTTTCGGTCGCCATCCGTCCACGCGGAGTACGTTGCAAAAAACCCTTGAGCAACAGAAAAGGCTCATAGACATCCTCAATCGTGTCTTTTTCCTCTGAGACAGAAGCCGCAAGTGTACTCAGTCCGACAGGGCCTCCGCCAAATTTTTCAACGATGGCTTCAAGGATGAGACGATCCATTTTGTCTAGACCCTCCAGATCTATTCTCATTTTATCAAGACTCTTCTCGACCAGCGGTAAAGTGATCACTCCTGAAGTTTCCATGTCTGCAAAATCACGGCAGCGCTTCAGTAAACGGTTTGCGATTCTGGGTGTACCTCTTGCTCTGCGCGCAAGTTCCAAAGATGCTTCTTCTACTATTTCAATACCCAGTAAAGCGGCAGCACGCAGGATGATTGTTTTCAGCTCTTCCGGATCATAAAAATTAAGGCGGAACTGAATCCCAAAACGTTCCCTCAACGGTGAAGTAAGCAATCCGGCCCTTGTTGTTGCACCCACCAAGGTAAAATGCGGCAAATCGATTTTTACGGTACGGGCACCCGGACCTTCTCCGATAATAATATCGAGGGTGAAATCCTCCATTGCGCTGTAGAGTACTTCTTCCACCACTCGGTTCAACCGGTGAATTTCGTCAATGAACAAAATTGATCCAGGCTCAAGATTGGTGAGAATTGCCGCTAAATCACCCTGACGTTCAATGACAGGTCCGGAAGTCGCGCGCAGTTGCACCTCCATTTCGCGTGAGAAAATATTTGCAAGTGTAGTTTTTCCCAATCCTGGAGGTCCACTTAAAAGTACATGATCCAGCGCATGCCCGCGTTTTTTGGCTGCTCCGATAAAAACTATCAGATTTTCTTTAATTTCCTGTTGACCTATATAATCACGTAAACGTTCCGGGCGTAAAGATTGATCAAATTGCTCGCCAAGTTGTTGTTCTGGAGCAACCATTCGTTCTTCAGTATTTTCTGGAAGATCAGAGGACTCGTTGTCCACAGTTAGTTCCTGCATTGGTGTTCAAGAAGAGGAAGAGAGATTTTCCGGATTCTCCTTTGAGGCGACTTCCGGACTGATACGCCAAGTGTAAAGCGGCGAAAAAACATATAAGATCAAGTAAGCAAGTGCGGCATGCCCGAAATAAGGTGTGAATGCGAAACCGATGATAAGCAGGATAGTTAAAATTAAAAATTTTCTACTGCGGCTCATTAAGCGGCCGATGTGCATATAACGAATAGGAAAACTTATCATTAAGATTGCTGCAATTATCATTAAGACAAAACAAAATTGTGCCCAAAAAACCAAGTCAGCAGAATTAGTTTCAAGCGCGTTCCCAAGCATTATGAAAGGTGCTGCTGCTAATAGGGCCGCTCCCGGAACAGGAATACCTTTGAAAAATCCAGGGATACTGTTTTGATCCAGAATAAATAAAACTAAACGTGTTACACCTAAGACGACATACATAATTGAAATCCAACCATATGGAAGCGCCTGAATGGATTCATCAGCAACTTGTGACATCAGGATGTAAAATATAACTGCCGGCGCAATGCAAAAACTGACTGTGTCGGAAACGTCATCAAGCACACCGCCTAAGGTAATGTTATATTTCTTGGGTTTTGCAGATGGAAGAGGCGTTGTGAGTCCAAGTTTCCTGGCGACAGCACCGTCAAGTTTATCAAAAAACCCTGCTCCCAGCAGAATCAGGTATGCTTCCTGAACTCGTCCACGATAAGCAAAGAGTATGGCCAAGACACCCATCAGCGCATTCATCACGGTCAGCGCATTTGGAAAAACGGCTAAAATTCTGCGGCGTAAAACCTCATCATTCAAACAAAGATCATCAAGGCACGCAGTACCGTATTTTCGACAATAACCGGCAATTGAGCCAAAATTGATTATCAGTAGCAGGATTTCCAAAAAGAAAAGCTGCTGAATCGGAATTGCTCCCAGCCAGCTCATCCATGAATAAAGTGAAGAATCCGGACCTCCTGGTACATAAAAGGCGTGAATGTAAAGTACAACTCCAATCGGAGCTGCGACCATCGTCCGGAGTCTTGTGACTTCCTTCATTTCTTCTTCTTCACCTTTACGGAGCGAAAAATTTCTCATGAAGTGCGCGAAATTGTCACGCATTAAAACTGTTACGCACAAGACAAATACAAAAACGACGTGCAGCATTTCCAGACGAAAATTCGCGCTTTCAGCTAAAGTCTGGTACCGCCACATCATTCCTACTGCAACCATTGGAAAAATCATCGCATACACGACTTTATCCATGATCCGGTCCGCTAAATGTGAAAGTTTTGCCTGTGGCCTAAAACGTGCCGCAAACCAGCCATCAATTAAATCAAGGATCATTGCGGAAAGCAGAAAAATTACTCCGCTGTAGTAAACAAATGGATTGCGGTCCAGCATCACGCTGATGGCGCAGACCATCCCGGCAAACACCATCGGCGGACGTCCGTAAACGAGTAAAGCCGCAACATTCGTTGAAAGAAATTTAGGGTTGGCCATGTTTGTTTATAAGATTAAAAAACTGTTTCTGCTATAACCGGCTTTTCCTCCAGCAACGGCAGCAGTAGTTATTTTAATACTCCTTTAAGCGATGTGCAACATTGAAGACATAAAGCAGGAGAGCCGCTCTGATATAAACTCCGTTACGCAGTTGCCTCCAGTACATGGCACGCGGGTCAGCATCGACTTCCGGAGAAATTTCATGCCGTCTGGGCAAAGGGTGTAAAATAATGGAATTTTTTTTCATTCTGCTGACATTATCCGGAGTCAGACTATATTTTGAATAATCAATCAGGTTGGACTCTCCGGAGAGATCATACTCATCCTGAATCCTTGTCATGTAAATGCAGTCGACGCTTGAAATAACACTTTCCAAGTTATCAGTTTTATGAATATTTACATCCTGTGAGAGTAAATATTCCTCCAGATCCGCTGCAATCTGAAAAGAAGACGGAGCAATAAACTCCATTTCGACATCTTTATATTGACTTAATAACATGACTGAAGAACGTACCGCTCTTCCACGCAGCAAATCTCCCACAAATGCATATCTCTTTTTAGGGATACCTCCTGTCTTCTGAAAGGAGCGGTGCATGGTGTAAAGGTCAAGTAGAGCCTGAGTTGGATGCTGATCTTTACCGCTGCCGCCATTCATGATGGGCACACTGCGTCCAGTACTGTCCAGTAAATAGGCCATATATTCGCAAAACCCAGGTTTTGGATCACGCATGATAATCATGTCAAAATAACTGCTGAAAACACGGACTCCGTCTTCCTGACTTTCACCTTTGTATTCTGAAGATAAAGACGGATCACGGACTTCTCCGGTGTCCATGCCAACCATCTGGCACGCTGTCAAAAATGAGAGGAAGGTTCTTGTTGAAGGCTGGGTGAAATAGAGCATTGCCTTTTTGTGGCACAACAGCGATTTCAAAAATTCTATCCCATTTGGTTTACGCGTCATTTCCTTAACGTGATCTGCAATATCAAATAATTCTTCCATCAGGCTAATGGAAAATTGATGTGAGAGCATCACATGCTGGAGGCGTCCTTCTTTTTCATAATGACGCATGCGTACTTCCACTGCTTGCGAAAAGTACTCTTCGTAGGTTTTTAAAGATTCTTCCATTAGTGAAGCAAGGCCTAAGTTTTAGCAAAATAATCTATACTAGCCTAAAATTCTATTCTGTAACAGTCCAGTGCGAAATTGTGATCAACACTAAATGCAGTAATAAAAACTCTAACTTGAAGGGTACTTCTACTTAGACTGTCTAATAGCGAGGGGAGGGGAAAAAGCTAGGACTGATAAAAAGCAAGAGCGTGTCCCGGGAAGGACACGCTCTTGACAAGATACTTACTTGATTTCCGCGCTTGCGCCGGCTTCTTCAAGTTTCTTTTTGACTTCTTCTGCTTCTTCCTTGGAGACACCTTCTCTAATTGCTTTTGGAGCAGCTTCAACCGCTTCCTTAGCTTCTTTGAGTCCCAGTCCAGTGATACTCCGGACTTCTTTAATAACGTTAATTTTCTTCTCACCAAAGCTGGTCAGAATTACGTCAAATTCGGTTTTTTCTTCCGCAGGGGCTTCAGCGGCTCCACCAGCAGCGGCAGGAGCAGCTACTGCAGCAGACGCTGCACTAACACCGAATTTTTCTTCCATTTCTTTTACCAACTCAGACATTTCCAATACGGACATGTTGGCGATAAAATCAATTACTTGGTCTTTTGTGATACTTGCCATTTTATTTCTCAGACAAAGGTTAAGGTCATCTTCCGCACTAGCATGGGAAGAATGTTAATAAACCGGATTGTTATTTGCTATCCCGGATTGCAGCCAGAGTGCGAACAAATTTCGCGGGAACTGCGTTTAGAGTACGAACAAATTGAGTTGCAGGTGCTTGCATCAAGAACAACAACTTCATGATGAGCTCATCTCTTGAAGGCAATTTGGAAAGTGCTTCGACTTCACCCGAATTGAGGATACTGGTTTTGCTGTCACCAACGAGGATTCCAGCAAGGATTTTCAATTTATCTAAACTTTTGGCGGCTTCAGACAATACTTTAGCCTGCTGAACCGCGTCACCGTCGCTGTAGACAAGAGCACGGGTCTGCGTGAACTGATCGGCCAGTTCTGCAATCGGAGTGTTTTCCGCGGCAATACGTGCCAGCGAGTTTTTGATTACTTTCATGGTGGATGACGCATCATTCAGCTTCTTTCGAAGTTCTACAACCTGATTTGCTTCAATACCACGATAATCAACCAGTACTCCTGCGGACATACTATTAAAGATTGACCGAAGTTCATTGACTTGAGCTTCTTTTTGGCTTCGTTCCATGGAACCTTTTCGATATGATTATGTTAAATATTCACTCCTTCGGTTTTTCAAAGAAGCGCTTTAAGACACGCACTGTCGAGAAAAGCCTGCAAGCAGTTTCTCTTAAAACCGAAGATTTAGAAAAAAATTGAATAAGACAGAGGAAGGAACACAGCATAATATTGCTGTGTCACTTGCGGAAGCTGTGTCTCGGCAGGGCATAAATTAAGCCGTTAGGCCCCTACTGTCTTAGACAAGAAAAATAAAAAAGTTTTTCAGGTGTTAACTGTTTGCGGGTCCACCTTAAGACCGGGTCCCATTGTAGAACTCACACTAAAATTACGCAGAAAAATACCTTTTGAGGCTGAAGGTTTCATCCTTTTGACAGTGTCAACTAGGGCAGTTACATTTTCACAAAGCTTGTCTGCATCAAATGAAACTTTCCCAATAGCAGCATGCAGGTTACCTTGCTTATCAGCACGGAATTCTACCTGGCCTGCTTTAATATTCTTGATGGCTGTTTCAACTTCAAAAGTTACTGTACCGACTTTTGGATTTGGCATCAGTCCTCTTGGACCCAATATTTTTCCTATCCGTCCTACAACTGCCATCATATCCGGTGTTGCTACAACACGGTCAAACTCTAGCCAGCCTTCTTGAATCTTTTTAGCATAATCTTCACCACCCACATAATCCGCACCGGCTTCCACAGCTGCAATGGCTTTATCTGCTTTTGCAAAAACGAGCACACGAATTTCTTTACCCAGACCATTTGGCATAGAACAGGTGCCACGCACCATTTGCTCAGCTTTACGTGTGTCAACTCCAAGTCTTAAGGCAACATCAACTGTCTCATCAAATTTGGTCGCTTTCACTTCTTTAAGCAAATTAATTGCTTCAGTCAAAGGATACAGTTTTTCTGCATCCACTTTATCTTGAAAAACTTTTGTTCTCTTACTTAGTTTTTTCATAATCCCTCAGTCAGTACGCCCATGCTCCGGGCAGTTCCTGCCACAGACTTCATGGCAGATTCCAGGTTATAACAATTCAAATCAGGCATCTTCAGTTTGGCAATTTCCTCAAGTTGACTTTTATTCAAAGTACCAACTTTATCCTTATTTGGAGTCGCTGAACCTTTATTCAATTTGAGGGCTTTTTTGATCAGAACCGGTACAGGAGGTGTTTTGGTAATAAAGGTAAATGAGCGATCCTTGTAAACAGTGATCACCACCGGAATGATTGTATCTTGTCCCTGAGTTTGTGCGTTAAAAGCTTTGCAGAACTCCATGATGTTCACACCGTGTTGACCTAATGCGGGGCCAATTGGTGGAGATGGATTTGCCTTTCCTGCCGGAACTTGAAGTTTGATGAATGAAGATATTTCCTTTGCCATGGTTTTTTTGTCTTATTCTACTACGTGTTTTACTTTTTCGAACTCCACCTCAACAGGTGTGGGGCGGCCAAAAATACTTACAAGTACTTTTAATTTTCTGCGTTCGAGATTTATTTCATCGATTGTACCACTGAAATTTCCAAAAGAACCTTCGGTGATTGTCACCTTTTGTCCAAGTGAAAATTCATCTTCTGTCGCTTTCTGCTGGAATCGTTCGTTGACTTGGGAACGGATTGTTTCAAGTTCACGCTCATCCAGAGGTAGCGGATTTTTTTGTGTCCCGCCAATAAACCCTGAAACCCTGTTGACATCCATCAAAAGGTGCCACAATGCAGGGGTGAGCTCCATGTTGATCAGCACGTATCCAGGGAAATATTTCTGGTTTACTTTTCGTTTTTTGCCTTCCTTGGTGCGGATCACATCTTCTGAAGGAATAAATATTTCGTCTACCAGATGTTCAAGACCTTCAATCTTTAATTTTTCATTAATCGTCTGTTCTACGCGACCTTCATAACCGGAATATGCCTGGAGGATGTACCATTTTGCATTTGGATTTATCGGCTTTTCAGGGATTTGTGCTTCAGTACCTTCAGCCTGTTCTGTTGTTTCCGTCGTATTGTCTGAAGTTGGGTCAGCCTCGGTCTCTGGAGCATCATTCTGTACTTCATTGTCAACAGCGCTTACATCTGGAG
>JAPKDT010000277.1 GCA_028822475.1 SAR324 cluster bacterium | reverse complement strand
CAAAAACAAATTGCCAAAAAGTATCAAGATCGTAACTTGCCATGATAAACAAACTGATTTCATGATTTTGTTTATCATTTATTTTCATTGCTTTTAATTTAGCAACAATCTCCATCCAAGGTTTATTTCCCTCTTCCATCGCAACTGTCCCTTGGTCTTCCATCCACTTTTTTAGAGTCCATGTTTTAGGTTCCAGGTGTCCCTTGCACATGTCTTCCTGGATCATAAAACGTGCTTCGGGAGATTGACCTTCTGTTTGTAACTTTTCATGTCTTGGGTCGAGAGTGCCTAAACCAAGTGGGTAGCTTCTACAAACCTGTGGACGGTTTTGATAAATCGAACAGCCTTTAGATCCATCCAAAAAAATACAGGCTCCGTTTGAATTTTCACGCATTAATAGTTTAACCAAAGGGATACCGGTATCCTTTAGAGTTTGTAAAGTGGTGTATTTTTTGAGGAACTCATCTGAACGAATATTTAACGCGGTTTTCATTTTCAAAATATCAACAGGAGTCAGTATAACGTCGATTTCGTGGCAACATTTGTTAAAACAAGAAACACCAGGATGACAGGCAAAGGAAAATATTCCTTCAGGAGTAATCGGCTTTAGTTTGAAATTTTCTTCATTTACTTCAGAATGATTATCAGTATTAATTGTGTCTGCTGATGTTCTCATTGATTTTCATATTAAGAGGTAAAATCCGGTGGAAAAAACCGAAGATCTTTTGCTTTCTGCTAAGGAAGCATTGGTACAAAAAAAAATAGATAAAAGTATTGAATTATTTTCGAACGTTCTAGAACGTGAGCCCGAAAATTCAGTGGCTTTGTTCAGTAGAGGGATAGCTTATTTTTCCAAGAAAGATTATCAGCAAGCCCTTCATGATTTTACAAAATGTATTAAACTCAAGCCAGGCAGTGCCAAGTTGTATTGTAGCCGGGGCAATGCTTGGCTAGGACTTAAACAAAATGAATCTGCTTTGCTAGACCTAAATAAGGCTGTCGAATTGGATCCATACTACCCTACTGCATATTTTAGCAGAAGCGAAGTTTTTGATCGTATGGAAGAAAAAGATCAGTCTGAAGCCGACAGAGAAACAGCAGAACGACTCCAAAAACATATTTCCCGGTCTTACTTAGAAACTCAAGGAATTGAGTTACCATACAATTTATAATCTAACTAAATTTGAATAACTTTTCGAGAAGTTGAGTAGTTAAGAACCTCAGGATACTAATCATATTCTACATAACTCCCTCTAACTTGTGAAGCAAGATATTCCTTTGTATTGAGTTTAATTTTTTCTATACCAACTTCCTAATAATTCATTCTATCACCAATTTCTTCTTCAAGACGGAAAGTGTTTGCTCATCCAACTGGAGGCCTTCCTCTTCTGTAATTCATAAAATATTTTTGTAATTACTAAGACTTCTATGCTCATTGCTGTGAATAGATTGTTAGGATTGTGAAACTTTTCCCATGCGTTCATTAGTAAATTTCTGCTACTACAGCTTCAGATCATTCATAACATAATTTTACAAAGTCTGGTAATATTCGGACAAAATCTCTGCAACTTCAGGACGAGAAAACTCAGGAGGAAGTTTCTCGCCATTGGCCAGTATTTCACGAACCCTTGTACCGGAAAGCAGAAGATAATCTTCCATGCCATGCGGACAATCTCGCATCATCATCACCTTTTCACACTTGTGACACCAAACAGTGTGATCCCCCTGGAAAATCTGGATTTGTAAAGCACCTTCCGGAATGTTTTCAAAAATGGTTTGTGCGTCAAATGCTCCATAATAATCACCAACCCCTGCGTGATCACGTCCCACAATCAGGTGGGAACAACCAGAATTTTGCCTAAAAATAGCGTGCAAAACAGCTTCTCTTGGTCCTGCATAAAGCATATCAAAACCATAGCCGCGAACCATCACTGTATTTTCCGGAAAGTACAGTTCGACCATTTTGCGGATTGAGGCATCGCGCACGTCTGCCGGGATGTCACCTTTTTTCAACTTACCGAGCAGCATGTGTACTAAAATTCCGTCCGAATTCAATTCATTTTGTGCCATCCGGCAAAGCTCTTCATGAGCACGGTGCATCGGGTTACGAGTTTGAAAAGCAATGACCGTCTCCCATTCCCTCTCCTTTATTTCATTTCTGATTTCCACTGCGGTTCTGAAGGTATCTGGAAATTCAGTTGAAAAATAAGAAAAGTTCAGGACTTCAATCGGTCCTGAAATTAATGTGTCTCCTGCACCAGTAAATACAGCAACTCCGGGATGCTCCAGGTCTGTGGTACCATATACATGTTTTACAATTTCTCGAATTTGTTTCTTAGTTACCTTTTCAATCTTTTCAACAGTTTGAACTGCAATGACAGGATTCCCTCCAACATTTGGATCACGAAGTGCAATTTTTGCGGAGGATTTGATTTCTGTGCTTAAGGATTCTTCTCTCAGCATGTTGACAACCGGAGTCGGCCAGAACAATCCGGAAGATGTTTCCATTCGTTCCGCCACACCGATTAAATCTTCTAAATCCATGTAGCCGCTGAGCGGGTTAAAATAACCACCACCGAGCATCACAGCATTTGCTGCTGCTGCAGAAGAGATAACTGTAGATGGAATTTTTTCTGCTTCCTCAAGCAGTACATTCCGACGTGCTTCATCTTTTACATAAAGAGGTTTCAAAACTTCTGAGCTGTATGGATCAATCATATATAATTAAAAAAAAATTGACTCCTTACAAGTTTCTGAAAATATCTATGTTGCGT
>JAPKDT010000276.1 GCA_028822475.1 SAR324 cluster bacterium | reverse complement strand
CCAATATTTTGCACGCACTTCTCACGCGTTCAATATCTTCTTGCACTGTCTCCCGTCCAACCTTAATTTTAATGGTCTTAAAACCAGCATCTTGGAGATATTTACATTCAAGTTCGAGCTGTTTTCCGGAAGCGGATGTCAGACCGTTAACAGGAATTTGCTTTTTATAAGTCTCGTTTTCCGCGGACATGTAATTCCGCCCTGCGGATTCTTGGTGACTTTGAGCCAAAGTCCTTTGAGCCATATCCAAGCCAAAACGAACGGAACCAAAAAGATCCCCTGAACGAACTGCAAACTTTAAATTACCGGATAGATATTCCCGGATTTGACTTTCTGCCTGTGAGAGAGATTCTGGATGCAGTCCAGGCAGTGGAGCAATTTCACCTTCACCAAAACTTTCTGCAGCAGAACTTTTGCGGGATATTTCGGACAATCGCAGAATAAGTCCTCTGCGTTCGTTTAAAACTTGTCCGAGCATCCGCAGAGGTTCAATTAGCGGAAGAGAATAGCGGAAAAGTTCCCAGTGGACAGAGTTCATTTTTATCCGATCCACCAACCAAGCGAAAAAAGGATACTGTAGATGATGATCAGTTTTCCGGTCACAGCTAAAGTTTCGTTCAACTCTATACCTTTTACTCCTGAAGTGATTTGGCGAATAGCGGAGTAGCCCGGAATTATGATCAAAGACGAAAGGCACGCAAACCAGTGTGTATCTGTCCTGAACGCCAACACGAAGGGAAGAATCAGCGCCAAAGCAAAAGCTGCCAGATATTCCGCCCGGGCGAAACCTGGACCAAAGCGTACAGCCAATGTTCTTTTACCAACCTTTTTGTCAGTTGGTTCGTCACGTAAATTATTGACTGCGAGCAGGGCGGTAGCTAACAATCCGGGTCCGAATCCGGCGAGAATGACTACTTCCGAAATTTCCAGTGACTGTACATAAAAAGTTCCTCCTACTGCAACTGGACCAAAAAAAAACAACACAAACAAATCACCCAATCCCATATATCCCAGCGGCATCGGTCCGCCGGTGTAAAGAATCCCGGAAGCAATTGAAAGTATCCCGATAATCACAATCGGCCAACCGCCACGGAAAACAAGGTAAACTCCCACCAAAACTGCTAGTCCAAAGACGAATACGAAATTCCTCAGCATCGCTTCCGGAGTGACTAATCCGGCTTGCGTAGCCCGCATTGGACCGAGACGTTCCTCTGTATCAGCACCCTTGATGAAATCAAAATAATCGTTGGAAAAATTAGTGCCGATCTGAATCAGCAGTGCGCCCAAAAGTGCAGCCAGCGCGGATCCCGCGTGTGCTTTCCCCTCCGCAAAAGCCATGGCGGTACCGATCAAAATAGGGGCCAGCGCCGCTCCTAATGTTTTTGGTCTGACTGCCAGCAGCCAGACGTTTAAATTTTTTCTGGAAATCATGGACGGCGTGTAAATTGTTTAAAATCCGGTTTACGTTTTTCCAGATACGCATTGCGACCTTCCTGACCTTCCTCTGACATATAATAAAGCATAGTCGCGTTGCCTGCCATTTCCTGTAATCCGGCTTGTCCGTCACAATCCGCGTTTAGAGCAGATTTCAAACAGCGCAGTGCCATCGGAGAATGCTGAAGCATTTCCCTTGACCACTGCAGAGTTTCTTCTTCAAGATTCGCCAGAGGTACAACTGTATTGACCATACCCATCTCCAAGGCTTGTTGTGCATTGTACTGGCGACACAGGAACCAAATTTCACGGGCCTTTTTTTGTCCTACCATTCTGGCGAGATAACTCGAACCGTAACCGCCGTCGAAAGATCCTACTTTAGGTCCTGTTTGACCAAAGATCGCATTATCAGCCGCAATTGTCAGGTCGCACATGACGTGCAAAACGTGTCCTCCGCCGATGGCATATCCTGCTACCATCGCCACAACAGGTTTGGGACATGTTCTGATTTCACGTTGAAAATCTAAAACATTGAGACGCAAATGTCCTGTTTCACTGTCTTTGTATCCTGCATCACCACGCACACGCTGATCACCACCGGAACAAAATGCTTTTTCACCCTCACCAGTTAAAATAATCACGCCAATCTGCGTGTCTTCACGTGCATCTTCAAGCGCATTGCGCATCTCACGTACTGTCAGTGGACGGAACGCGTTTCTTACTTCAGGACGGTTGATTGTTATTTTAGCAATGCCTTCTGCTGATTTTTCGTAACGGATGTCAGTGTAACTTCCAGATGTTTCCCAATATTTTTCACTCATTCTGCTCCATTTCTGCTATAATAATTTTCTTAAAATAAAAATCTTATTTTAACACAGCTTGACCGTCAAAACGATAAAAAAGCCGGTTGATTAGTTTTATGTGGAAAATTTTTTGAAAAAGCTTGATTTGAAGATGATATTAATGTAATTATATAAAGTTATTTTAAAAACAATCTTATTAACTCAGAGAATTAGAAGATGTTTGCAATTATTCGCACAGATGGAAAACAGTACCGCGTTGCTCAAGGTGATACTGTTCGTTTAGCAAGAATGAGCGCTGAACCTGGAGACGTATTTGAAACAGATCAGGTGTTGGCAATAGGAGGAGAAGAGAGTGAACTGAAATTCGGTAGCCCTGTTATCGCAGGAGCAAAAGTCCAGGGAACTGTTCTTAAACATGGTAAAGACAAAAAGGTTATTGTTTTCAAACGCAAGCGCCGCAAGACTTACCGTCGTAAATACGGACATCGTCAAGGGCACACTATGGTGAAAATCGAAATGATCAGTGCCAAAGAAGTTTCAGCCAAAAAAGCAGAACCAAAAAAAGC
>JAPKDT010000275.1 GCA_028822475.1 SAR324 cluster bacterium | reverse complement strand
AGTTTACCGAGCATTATATCTTCTAGTTTGTAGAGAGTTAAATTGATACGGTGATCTGTCATACGTCCCTGTGGAAAATTATAGGTCCGAATGCGTTCGCTCCTGTCTCCAGAACCAACCATTCCGCGGCGCTGTTCGGCAGTGACTGATTGTCGAGCTTGAAGTTCTTTTTCATAGAGCCTTGCCCTGAGAACTTTTAAAGCCTGTGCTTTATTTTTTAACTGTGATTTCTCATTTTGACAAATGACAACCAGTCCGGTCTTGATATGTGTGATCCGGACCGCCGAATCAGTTGTGTTCACACTCTGACCGCCAGGACCGCTTGAGCGGTAAACATCTATCCGCAAATCTCCAGGATTGATTTCAATTTCAACATCTTCCACCTCAGGTAAAACCGCGACAGTTGCGGCAGAAGTGTGGATGCGTCCCTGAGTTTCGGTTTTCGGAACACGTTGTACCCGATGTACTCCGCCTTCAAATTTCAAGTGACTGAATACATCTTTGCCTTCAATTGAAAAAATAATTTCCTTGAAACCACCCAGATCATTTTTGCTTTCACTGAGGAGTTGTATCCGCCATTTGCGACCCTCTGCATAATGAGCATACATTTGGAAAAGATCTCGGGCAAAAAAGGCTGCTTCGTCTCCGCCTGTACCTGCGCGAATTTCAATTATAATATTACGGGAATCGTCTGGATCTTTAGGAATGAGTAACAGTTGGATTTGTTTTTCCAGGTCATCCAACTGTCGTCTTAGTTGCAGAATCTCCTGTTCCGCCATTTCGCGGATTTCTGGATCTTCGTCTTTTGCGGCTGCTAAATCGCGGTTGTCATCGAGTTCCTGTTGAATTTCAAGATAACTGCGATAACACTCAACAATATCCTGCATGCCTGAGTGTTCCTGACTTAACTTCCGGAAACGCTCCTGATCCTGAACCACGTTGGGTTGTCCAAGTTCGTCTGTCAGTTTTTCAAAACGTACATTTATTTCTGCAAGTTTATCTAACATCTCCGGTTAAGCCCGGTTGTAGCGACGGTTAAATTTTTCAATTCGTCCGGCAGTATCGATCAAACTTTGTCCTGCACCGGTAAAGAATGGGTGACAGTTTGAGCAGATTTCAACTGTTGTTTCTCCGCCTTTTGATGACTGAGTCTCCCAGGTTGTACCACAGGCACAACGGAATGAGGTTTTTTCAAATATTGGGTGAATATCAGGTTTCATTTTTCTATTTACTATCAAAGGTTAAGGTTTTTTCAACTTAAATTATTTATCCATCATGTTAAGAAAATTTACATTTTCTTTGAACTTTTCCATTTTATCAATAAGAAATTCCAAAGCTTCAACTACATTCAATTGAGAAAGGACTTTACGCAGGACCCATATACGGTCGAGATCAGCTTTTGCCATGAGCAGTTCTTCTTTACGTGTGCCGGACTTACTGAGATCAATTGCCGGGAAGATACGTTTTTCAACCGGTTTACGATCAAGCACCAGTTCCATATTACCGGTTCCTTTGAATTCTTCAAAAATCACTTCGTCCATCCTACTGCCGGTATCAATCAGTGCCGTGGCGATGATAGTCAGTGAACCGCCTTCTTCAATGTTTCTAGCTGCACCAAAAAATCTTTTTGGTTTGAAAAGCGCATTTGAGTCAACACCTCCGGAAAGTATTTTTCCGCTGGGAGGAATGACTGTGTTGTAAGCACGCGCGAGTCTGGTGATTGAATCCAGTAGGATGACCACATCTCGTTGATGTTCTACAAGACGTTTTGCTTTTTCCAGTACCATTTCAGAAACTTGAACGTGACGTGTTGCAGGTTCGTCAAAGGTTGAAGCAACCACCTCTCCGTTGACTGAACGTCGCATATCAGTAACTTCTTCCGGACGTTCGTCTATCAACAAAACAATTAAATCAACTTCAGGATGATTTTCAGTGATGCTGTTTGCAATCGACTGCAGAATCATAGTTTTACCAGTTCTTGGGGGAGCAACTATAACTCCGCGCTGACCTTTACCAATAGGAGATACAAGATCAATAATCCTGGTGGTTAAATCTGCGTCTTTTCGTTCAAGGTTTAGATGTTCGTTGGGATGGAGTGGGGTGAGGTTATCGAAAAGAATTTTTTCAAAAGCCTTATTCGGATCACGGAAGTTTATTTCTTCAACTTTAAGTAACGCGTAATAGCGCTCGCTCTCTTTTGGAGGTCTGATTTGACCTGCTACCGTATCACCGGTACGTAAATTAAAACGCCTGATCTGAGAAGGAGAAACATAGATATCATCCGGTCCAGGAAGGTAGTTGTAATCCGGTGCTCTTAGAAATCCAAAACCATCCGGAAGTGCTTCCAAAACTCCTGCTCCGTAAATGATTCCTTTACGTTTTGTCTGCGCCTGCAACAAAGCAAAGAGCAGTTCCTGACCACGCATGCTGTTCGCGTTTTCAATATCATAGTCGCGTGCAATCTGAATTAGCGAATTGATATCTTTTTTCTTCAACTCAATTAAATTGAGTGTGTCAGGTTTAGAATCATTATCTGAATTCCTTTTTATATTGTTACCGTCGTCATTTTCCGGCTGAATTTTAGACATGCGTAATTTCTCAGGAGGTTATTTAATAATGGGATCTCGATTAATAGAGACCATACTATGGTGTGTTAAATTAATTGGGAGGATGATGATTTTTAACGTATTTGCAGCAAATTCAAGTTACAAAAAGCGTAATTAATGATTATAAAATAAAGTGGGTAAGAAAGTGTCTTGTGCGGAAAAACTTGAATAAGAATTGAAATTATTATAAATAGGTAG
>JAPKDT010000274.1 GCA_028822475.1 SAR324 cluster bacterium | reverse complement strand
AGCGACCGCACGCCCCCCAGGCGTGTGCGCTACCAGGCTGCGCTACGCTCCGATTACTCATATATGAGAAGTTTATTTTAAGTAAGTGTCAAGCTCTTTAAGAATTACACGGAGCCTCGTGACTTAGTTAATACGCAGTGAATCTCAGCCTACGACATAACTGCCTGTGCCGACTGCAATCAGGATTCCTTCATCATTATGCAGTTCCATTCGGATTACCGAGAGTTTATTGCCGGCACGTAAGGTACTGCCTGTTGCGATAAAATATTTACCTAATCCAGGACGCAGATAATCCACACGCAGGTCAATAGTACCGATTTTAGCAAATCTTTCGGTAATTTCTTCGAAGGTACTCCCTTCCATTTTTTTCATAATTCCGGTCCAGGCCAGCATTCCTCCGGTTACGTCAAGCACTGTGGAAATCACACCGCCGTGTAGGTTTCCACGCATAAAATTACCTACAAGTTCCGGACGCATTTCAAAACGTATTTTGATATTTTCCAAATCAAGATTATCTATTTTCATGCCGATTAATTTGTTAAACGGAATACGATCCTCGGTTATTTCCTGCAGTAATTGTAAAAGTTTCTGTTTAGGCATTGAAGTTTTATGGATTAAAATCTGTAGGTTTTGAATTTAAGTATTAGCTGCTAAGTACGCTAATAGATGCTCTGATGTCATTCAATTAAGTTACGGGAGCGTCTGTGCTTCTGATGAGGATTTGTAGTCGCACTTAGCCGAGCTATGTTCAAGGAGTTTATTAAAAAATAAAAGTGGTAACAAGTCCGATCAATCCGCCGAAAACACCACCCCAGACAACGAGCCAGCCGAGATGCTCCTGTATCATGCGCTCAATAATTTCCTTTACCATGTCTGGAGTAAGTTCTGCTAAGCGCTTGCTGACGATTACGTCAACTTTTGCTAAAATGTCATCGCTGACAGAAATATCCTCCAGTTGTTCACGCATTGCTTCCTTAAAAGCATCTGTCTCTGAAATTTTATGTACAGCATCTTGCAACTTTTCTGTAAAAGGTTCACGTAAAGGCTCAAGTGCCTGTACTCCTCCTACCATGGATAACATGGGTCCAAAACTGGAACCCTCAATCACTTCCAGCAAAGAGTCAAAGGCAGGGTTTAAATTTACTTTTTTAAGGACTTGCTCAAAATCTGGAATTAGTTTTGAACTTTCAGAATCCGCAAAAAACTGCTCCACATTTTCACGATTGAAAAATTGGTGCATGATTAATTCATGGATGCTCGTCTTGAATGCTTCAAAATGCAGCGGTATGATACCGGAACCATAGAGTCCGGGGACTCTCTCAAAGAGCATGTAGATGGCGAGCCAGTTTGTTATTGCACCGGAAAGAGCAAACAATCCAGTGTTTAAAAGAGTCTCATTCCAGGGTTCTGAAAACAAGAAACCGGCACCGATCAAAGCTGCGGCAACAAGGTTAGTTCCTAAACGTTTATCAAATAAAATACCGGCAGTCCTTGAACCGGTAATGGAAAGACTCTGACTCATAAAAATTATGCAGTTGAAATTTTAAAATTACGCAGGATATTATAAAGGTGTTAGGCGAATCCGTTTAATAAGTTTAACTGGATTCACAACTGGTGGCAAGTAAAGGAGAGTTTGACAATAAACTTAATAGTCGTTCGCTGGTTTGAGCTGCTCTTACTGTACTTAATTCTGGAGGCAGATGTACTAAATCATCATTAAAAACCTGAACATAATTATTCCGGATCAGTTTCGCAAAATCATCATGGCCCGCAATACATCCTACTAGGTTCGCCAGTGCATCCAGATGCTGACCCTGACCTTGAGCACTTTCCAGTTTTAGCTGCAGGAAATTATGTTTGAGGAACAAGGCTACCTGCTTGTTCTTGGGTTTGTAAAAATTTTCTGAGGGATGTCCATGTTCACAGCCTGAAGTTTCAGAGGAACGCGCTGCAGCCATCGTGCTGCCTGAAGGTAAGAGGCTAGAACTGCTGAAAATCCCCATCAATCCTGGTGGTGCCGGAACTTTAGGACACTTGTGACGAGCTTGAACTGATTGTGTAGCCGCGGTAAGAAAGAGGAATACTGTAAAAAACGACCGTAGCAATGTTAGTTTATTTTGAAGAAGAAACTTGCAGAAAATATCCTTATCTTGATCTTCATAAGTAGAGGTTTCAAAACACGCAAAGGCTGGACCGATGTTCAGCTCAACCATAAACCATTCCAATCAGTGTTAAAGAATCTGGCTCAAAAAGAGCTTGGTACGGTCATGTTGAGGATTATTAAAAAACTCTTCCGGAGCACTTTTCTCAATAATTTCTCCTCCATCCATGAAGATCACACAATCTCCGACTGCAGTCGCAAAACCCATTTCATGAGTAACCACGAGCATGGTCATTCCACTTTCAGCGAGTTCAATCATCACGTCTAAAACTTCTTTAATCATTTCAGGATCAAGCGCGGAAGTTGGCTCGTCGAAAAGCATAATTCTGGGATTCATACACAATGAACGTGCGATTGCGACACGCTGCTGCTGTCCGCCTGAAAGCTGCCCCGGAAATTTTTTGGCCTGTTCAGGAATTTTCACCCTTTCAAGATATTCCATTGCTATTTTTTCGGCTTCTGCTTTTGGTGTTTTTCTCACCCAAATCATGGCCAGCGTAAGGTTTTCAAGAGCAGTCAGGTGGGGAAACAAATTAAAATGCTGGAAAACCATCCCTACTTCTGAACGTACAATTTCAATGTGCTTGAGGTCTCCGGTTAGTTCTGTACCGTCCACAACTATACTACCCTGCTGATGTTCTTCCAACCTGTT
>JAPKDT010000273.1 GCA_028822475.1 SAR324 cluster bacterium | reverse complement strand
CGAGGATGAACTTGCTGCACTCGTAAAACGTGATTCAATGGTTGGAGTTACAGTTATTCCGGAGTTTTCTGGCTGAAGAAATAGAGCTAATTTAAGAAGCTATCTTGAGCAATTCCACATTTGCTTGATTATATTAACTGAATTGTTCATAGAGCATCTGTGGCATCGGATGTATCCAAATGTTTTAGAACCCCATTTTTGATACTGTAAATCCAGCCATGGACTGTCAGTTCTCTTTCCTGTTTCCACGCTTTCCGGACAATGGTTGTGTTGCAAATGTTAGTTACTTGTTCTCTTACATTCAGTTCACAAAGCAGATCTATCTTCTCTTCATGATTAAGCCCCTCAAATTTCTCGGTGTTGAAACGAACAACATCTCTGATGTGACCCAGCCAGTTATCGATAATCCCATGCTCATTATTTTCCAATGCGGCTTTAATTCCACCGCAATCATAATGTCCGCAAAGAATAATATGTTTAACTTTAAGTATCTCTACTGCGTATTGGATAACGGAAAGACAATTTAAATCTGTGTGTACAACCACATTTGCAATATTCCGATGAACAAAAACCTCACCAGGCTGCAAATTTATAATTTGATTCGCAGCCACCCTGCTGTCAGAACATCCTATCCAGAGATACTTGGGTGCTTTTTGTTGTGACAGCCGAGTGAAAAATTCAGGGTCTCTTTCCTTGATTGCGTTAGTCCACTCTAAATTTCCGTCCAATAAATATTGTAGATTTTCCACTTTTTATTCTTCCTCTTAATCTGTGTTAGTAAATAACAAGCAACAATCTTTTAATTCAGGCGACATGGCTCTGAAGATTATAAAGTGCTGTCCGATTCAAAACAGTTTAAAATGTAGATTCAGTTTTTAATGAAGGCTTATAATTCAACTAGAAAAACTCTGCTCTCTTAATCAACATGTCAATTCAAAATTGAACATCTTAAAGTATCATACTCAGGAGTCCCTGAACATGACTCTCAACTTCGGTTTTAAAGCTCTGACAGAGATTTTTTCCAGATTAGCTTGCTGAATACTATTCCTCTTTTCCCGCTGGCATCTGCTGCCGTAACTCTCCAGTATACATTTTCTCAGTTAAATCATCTTTAATAACTGTCTGATTTGTCTGCTCTACTGCTTCATTTTTTTTACTCTCACTAACGCTCAACTCAGGCTTTTTACCGCATTCAGTACAACTGGACTGTGGGTTACCGACAAGCACAAAACTCGAGTACATCAGTGGCAAAACAAAGTTGAGAATCGGAAAGACAATCATAGTTGGCCTTTGAAGTTACTGTTATAGCCGTTCAATATCGTCATCACCAAGGTACTGTCCCTGCTGAACCTCAATGATTTGCAGAGGAATTTTTTCGGAGTTTCCAAGACGATGCGGTATACCTATTGGAATGTAAGCTGATTCATTTTCCTTCAGCAATACTTTTTCATCTCCCCTCTGCACATCCGCAATCCCCTGCAAAACAACCCAGTGTTCGCTACGTTGCTGGTGACGCTGGAGTGACATACTTTTCCCCGGCATGATTTCCAGCATGCGGATACGATAGAACTTGTTTTCCAGAATGGTTGTGGCACTGCCCCACGGACGCATCACTCTTGTATGAAATTTATATTCGTGACGATCTTCTTTTTTTAATGTTTCTACAAGTTTTTTCACGTCCTGGGAGCGGCTCATGTCGCAAACCAACAGCGCGTCATCAGTTTCAACAATAATCAAATTATCAACACCAATACTTGTAACCAGCTTTTTACTGCTGAAAATCAAAGAGTTATGTGTGTCGTGTGAAATAACATTACCGCGTAACACATTGCCTTGTGCGTCTTTTTCAGAAACCTGATAGATACTTTCCCAACTGCCTAAATCACTCCATTCCATTTCAACCGGCAAAACCGCGACATTTTTTGATTTTTCCAGCAGTGCATAGTCAATTGAGTCAGCCTCAATTGATTCATATATTTCGCGTATATTTTCCGGATCAGCCAGATCTTTTCCGGCAGTTGACTTTTTCTCAAAAGCAGCCAGTAGTTCAGGTGCATGTTTTCTAAATTCATCAAGCCATGTTTCTGCGGTTGCCATAAAAATACTTGCATTCCAAGTATAATCCGAGGATTCGAGATATGCTTCCGCGGTGGCCTGGTCAGGTTTTTCCACAAAATCCGCAACCTTAAAGCCGACTTCCAGGGCTTCACCTGCCTTGATGTAGCCATAACCTGTTTCCGGACGATCAGGCCGAATACCAAAAGTAACAATATATCCTGAACTTGCCAGCGGTTCAGCACTTTTCAGGGCACTGATGAAATTTTCAGGTGCTTTTATCAGGTGGTCTGACGCCAAAATAACGACCGGTTGCTGCCGTTGATTTTCCGGAATCTGCAAAATACCCCAAAGAATGGCTGGTGCAGTATTACGGCTCATTGGCTCAACCAGTAGTTGTTCCGGATTGTAATCTGGATACATTTGTAGCATCTGCTGCTGCAGTTCACCTAGATGTTCATTTGAGCCTACTACATATATCTTCTCGGGAGAGACGAGCGGTTCCAAGCGGCTGCACGTTTCCTGAAACAAGGATTCGTGAGTTGAACCGAGATTAAGAAATTGTTTAGGTGTCATGCTCCTGCTGTAGGGCCAGAGACGAGTTCCGGTTCCACCGGCAAGTATCATTGCAATCATAAATTTATTTGCTGAAGTTGATGGCTTCGTAAATATTCTGAAACCCTAAATTTATCATTTAGATCATAAGGAAAAATTTAAATCATATTAGAGCTTAATATAATATAGATTTTTCGTTTGGTTCT
>JAPKDT010000272.1 GCA_028822475.1 SAR324 cluster bacterium | reverse complement strand
CCTCAGTAGAAGAAGTACGTGCGGCATATGAATTCAGTGATTTACAGTCTTTTTTGGATATTTACTATGCAGGTGCGGGAGTGCTCTTGCATACAGAGGATTTTTTTGATCTGACCTGGGCTTATCTGGAAAGGGTACACCGCGATAATGTGAAACACGTCGAAATTTTCTTTGATCCACAGACACATACTGACCGTGGAGTTCCCATGCGAACAGTGGTCACAGGAATTCACAAAGCCCTGGAACAAGCCAAACAGGAATTCGGCATTACTTCGTGTCTTATACTTTGTTTCTTACGTCACCTGAGTGAAGAAGCCGCTCTAGCGACTTTAGAGGAAGCACTGCCGTTCAGAGGTTGGATTGAAGGTGTTGGACTTGATTCCGCGGAAGTCGGTTTTCCTCCGGAAATTTTTGAACGTGTTTTTGCAAAGGCCTCTGAAGAGGGGCTTCGGAAAGTGGCGCATGCAGGAGAGGAAGGACCTCCGGAATACATTTGGCAGGCCTTGGATTTACTCGGAGTTTCCCGAATTGACCACGGGGTACGCTGTACAGAAGACGCAAAACTGGTGGAGCGTCTGTTAAAAGATGATATGCCTCTTACAGTCTGTCCACTTTCAAATACGAAGTTACGCGTTTTCGATAAAATGGAAGATCACAACCTCAAAGAAATGCTTGATGCCGGACTTTGCGTAACCATAAATTCTGATGATCCAGCATATTTTGGCGGTTACATGAATGATAATTTTCTGGCCACGCAAAAGGGCTTAAATTTAAGTCGGGAAGATTTAGTAGAAATTGCAAAAAACGGCTTTCGTGCCAGTTTTCTGCCCCAAGATTCAATCGATTACCATTTACGAAATATCGATGAATTTGTGGAAAAACAAAGCCAATAATTAATAAGCTGATAAGAATAGCTGCACTCATCTGAATTATTCCAATCCAGCAGGAATGGATTTATGCAGATCGTTTGAGAATCAACAGGTTGCCGGCGAGAATCAGCAAAATACCTATTCCGGCGTAAGCCGTCCACTGGTAATCCTCGAAAACTGTAGAAAATCCCAGTGCTACCAAAGGAAAAATCAAAGTGGAGTAAGCGGCACGTTCCACCCCAACACGACCGAGGAGTGTGAGGTATGTCCAAAACGCAATGATTGAAGCAAAAACAGAGAGAAAGACCAGCGAACTGACGTAAGGTAGTGTCATTTCAAAAGTAAATTCACGTCCGGTGGCCCACGACAAGCCTAGCATCAACAGTGCTCCGTAAGTCATGCCGAAAGTATTGGCCTGCACAACTGGAATGCCTTCGCGTTGATTTCTAGCAGAGGCTATATTTCCTACCGAAGCCAGTAGTGTCGCCAGAACAGCCAAAGCCGCAGCAAACAAATTTTCACTTCCGGATTCAAAATCGGTGACTTCCGGCCAGAAAACGAGCATTATTCCCAAAAGCCCAAGTCCTGCACCGCCCACCACACGTAATTCCAAACGGTTTTTCAAAAAAATGACACCATTCACCGTATTCATCACAACGATGGTGCTAAAGATAACTGCTGCCAAACCGCTGGTGAGCGTTAGTTCAGAGAGATAAAACAGCCAATAATTGAGAGCAAATAGGCTTGTACCCTGCAGAAACATGAATCCGTGATCACGCAAACTGTAGCTCATTAAACGTCCGGACAATCGGCAATAGAGCCAGGATATTCCTGAAGCAAGCAGGAAACGATATGCCACCGAGACCATCGGATCAACGGAGCCAAGCTGGTACTTAATGGCCAACCAACTTGAACCCCAAATCAGTACTGTTACGACGTAAAGCAGTGCGTTTTGGGACCCACTTGACAAATGACTCAAATTCGGACTCCACCGTCTATTTCCAGTACACGTCCGCTGTAGTAATCATTTTTGAGGATGAAAAGCGCTCCATCTGACATTTCGCTCGGCTCCGCAAAACGACGAAGAGGAATACTTTTTATAAAGTTTTCTTTGATTTCTTCACGCAGTGAAACGACCATCTCTGTCGCAGTAAATCCGGGAGCAATTGCTGCAACCCGGATTCCGTGTTGTGCCAGTTCCTGAGCCCACAAAACTGTCATAGCAGAAACTCCGGCTTTAGCAGCGGAATAATTGCTTTGCCCAAAATTTCCGGAACGGGCGACACTGGTAATATTGATGATCACTCCAGGTTTTTTCTGTTCCACAAAATGAGCTGCGGCTTCGCGGGCACAAAGAAAAACACCAGTAAGATTTGTGTCAATCACAGCCTGCCATTTGGACATGGAGAATTTTTGAACTTTGCCTTCCTTAACTTTAACGAGGAGTCCGTCACGCAAAATTCCGGCGTTATTGATTGTGGCGTCAAGTGTACCAAAATCACTAACAACCTGTGAATAAATCGCCTCAACTTCTACTTCCTGTGTAACGTTTAATTCGTAGCCGCGTGCTTCGACTCCTTTGTCTTCACAATCCTTGCGGGTTTTTTCCAGGGTTTCCGGATTCATATCTGCAAGTGCGACCTTCATTCCGTTTTCTGCGCAAGCCAATGCGAATTGACGACCCAGCCCCTGAGCAGCGCCGGTTACAATAACTACTTTATCTTTAAGTTCCATTTGATTTTTTATTTGATATTATTGAAAAGTAATGCCTGCCATCAGCATAAAATATTTCTTACGTAAATAAGATGGATAATTTTGGAAGACCTGGATCGGAAGGTTGGAGGATGGAGAATCATCCACATTCAGTCATAATGTCACTGATATTTACATAATAAATATATGTAAATATATCCCCATTCGGACCTCCAAATAACACACTCAATAGAATTATAATATTAAGAATTACTGAGCTATTATT
>JAPKDT010000271.1 GCA_028822475.1 SAR324 cluster bacterium | reverse complement strand
TACAGCAATTAGCTGATGAACTATTTGAAACAGCTAAAAAACTACCGATGCCATTTGATGGATTAGGACGTATTGGAGAATTATCTGGACAGATAAGTTCTGAACAGTGGAAGAACATTCTAGAGAGCACTAGTGAACTCGAGAAGAAAAATCCTGATTTGGCTAAAGAAGCCAATCATGAGTCAATGGAACTAATTAGAGAACGCAGTCTTTCTTTTGAAGATTTAGAAAGTAGTGAAATCATTAATGATGAATTTGTAGGAAAAGTAATGGAACGTTTTGAGCGTTCTAGATTAAGTAATGGAGATAAAGTTTCTGTTCCATACTTGCTTCTTGATTCTCATTCTTCTGTGACTGACAAAATCATGAAAGAATATACTGATGAAACAAGGCAATATTATAATGAGCAACTAGAAGGCTATGAAAAAAAACGTGCTGAAGATGAGACTGATAAGGCAATGATAGATAAACTCAGAGATCTTCACCGTAATCTGTTTATGCGTCATGTCCATCAGGAAATGGCTAAAATTTGGGAGAAAAAAGGTCCATGAAACAACAAAACGCAGATAAATTAGGTACATTCGCAGGATTTGCTGGTGGAACTATTTTCATCCTTTCCGGAATCCTTTGGCCTGCCGAATTTTCTAATATAGCACTATGGCTTGAAAGTACTGGAAATTCAGATGCATTGAATAAATATGTAATACAGATATTACGTTTTTTTGATTTAAAATCTCTGTTTATTGTCTTTGGTGGAACTATTTCAGTTACTTTCGTTGCTTTTCCATATAGAAAAACTCTACGAAGTTTTAGAAGTATTCCAAAGGTTTTTGCTGCAGATGCAGCAGAATCTGCAACCCAGGGAATCTATGATCAATCAAAGATTATTGCTGAAAAGCGTTACAGTGGAAAAAGGATTACTAACGATGATCTTAATAATCTTGAGAATCCATTTATGCGACGCTGGATAGAAGGTCTGATTGTTAGGGAGCAAGTTGAAGAAGAATCACTAAATCAAATATTAAAATCAGAGGTGGCTATGTATGAACAGCGTGCGGATGAAGAAATTGAAATATTCGATTTTATGGGTACCGCTGCACCAGCATTTGGTATGGTTGGGACTATCGTCGGACTAGTGCTGATGTTAGCAGAAACTGGCAGTATTCGTTCAGTTATGCAGGCCATGTCAATTGCCATGTTGACTACCCTCTATGGTGTGATTTTCTCAAACATGATTTTATTGCCTATTGCTTCTAAACGCAAACAACTTAAAGAGTCCAACCTTGTTTTATTGGAAATGATTCGTGAAAGTGTAAATCGTATATCTCGACGTGAAGCACCTTATACAATTCTGCAAGAACTTCATAATTTTCTTCCTCACAAGCGTGACGCATTTGATGAGCAGTACGGATGATGGTTTTTAGTAATTTGAGTCAGCATTCTTAACTTGATGTGCTGGAATAAAAACCTAATTTTTAAGATGTGAATGTTATAATTAGATTCTATGTTTGGAGAAAAGAGGACTAAAAGTAAAGAAGCTAAGTGGATGATGACTTTTGCAGACTTAATTACTCTGCTATTTTGTTTTTTCGTTTACCTGTCGTTGTTTAACAAACCACAAGTCGACCTTAAAACAGGATTCTTAGTCAGTGACCAAACAATAATTGATTTGGGAGAACATCTACCAAATGATATTGTCAGTCGTCTGAATTCCATGAAAGATTTGTTTTTTGGAAATAAAGAACTATTTACTGAAAAACTAGAAACAGTGATTGGTCAAAAACCAACTTCACTCTACAAAACCGAAATTTTGATTGAAAGTATTGCCAAGGGAACGATTGACGAGAATGCCGGAGTCATGAAAGTGCAGGTGCGGATCAACGATCCAGTTGAGGATGATTTAGAGATACCGATCTTTTTTGCAGGAAACGCTAGGAGGGGGCCCACGGATTCAGATCTGTGTACAACAGAAGGATTTTCGAGTAAAAATGATCAGAATCAGGAGTTCGATTATATGCTTGGCTCGGAAGTTGCGGAGATCAAGGCAGGAGATACTGAGACTTTTATCACTCTGTGTGTAATTGATGATGAACTGTTTGAGGGTGATGAAGTGATAACGGTTCAGATAGGGAAACTTCGTGGAGACGTAGAACGAGGAAATTTTGTAAACATGAGTGTAGTTATAATTGATAATGAACCGCTCCCTTCAGTAAATTTTGAAATAGAACGTCGTGATCTTTACAAAGGTATTTCAAATGTTACAGCCTATCTTTCGCCAATCAGTGGCATTAAAACTAAAATTCCAATCAAATTTGAGGGAACGGCTAATCATATGGAAGACTTCCATTTTTTGGATGGAAATATAATTGAGATATTACCTTTCACAGAAAAAGGAACATTAGAATTAGAAGTTTTACAGGAAGAAGTTCCTTTTTACGCAACGAGGACCCTGGTCTTAAAAATGGTTGAAGATGCCATCATAAATGGTGAAGCTGGAGAGAATACTACACAGGTAAATACAATCATTGGGGCTCAGGAAATGAAAGATTGTAGTGGCATAAACCGTTTCCTACGGGAAAACACGAACTTTTCTACATTCGAACTGAATGCCAGCAAATCACGTTGTATTCTTTCTCTTCCTTCGGGTTTCTTGTTTCAAAGCGGTGGTGCTCAAATAGCTCCAAAGGTAGTTACACAACTTAGCAATTTTTTGAATGAAATCAAAAACAGGTACGAACTTGAAGGAGACGCAATCAGAGTGGATGGACATACTGATGATTTACCACTTGGAAAAAAAGGGAAATATAGAAATAACTGGGAACTGAGCATTATGAGGGCCACAAATGTGG
>JAPKDT010000270.1 GCA_028822475.1 SAR324 cluster bacterium | reverse complement strand
CCGCGGAATTCCAGATTTAATTTTTGGATTTCCGTATCATTAGTGAGGTAAAGCGAAAGTCCACGTTCATTTTTAAACAGGTTTTTCAGAAAAAATGTTAAAATTTCTTCGAGCTGTTTTTGATTTATCAAAACGCTCCAGTCAGGATCACTGCGGATTTCAATCATGAGGCATTTGAGAAGAAGAAAAGACACGCAAATGGGCGCTACGGCTACGTGGATTTTCGGCGGTCTCTTTGGCAGTAGCATTAACAGGTCGTCTTGTAATCACTCGGCCCAACGGTTTTTCGCCGCAAATGCAGTAAGGTAAATCAGTTGGGCAAACACAGGGATTTTCCCATTTACGAAATTGGTGCTTGACCATCCGGTCTTCCAGTGAATGGAATGAGATGATGGCCAAGCGTCCATCCGGTTTAAGACGCGACGGAGCCTCTTTCAATAAAATTCCAAGTTCATTTAATTCGTCATTTACAGCAATTCTGAGTGCCTGAAAAGTTAATGTTGCCGGATTAAAACCTGGCTTTTGGAATCGTCGTGGTATCACGGAGCTCACCATGTCGGCTAATTCCTTAGTTGTTTCAAATGGTTTATTCTCACGTTCGACAAGGATGGTACTGACTATTTTGCGGGCAAAGCGTTCTTCACCATAATCGCGTAATATTTTAAGTAATTCGTGCTCACTTGAAGTATTAACCAGATCTGCTGCAGTGAGGTGTTGACGGTCTGGGTCCATACGCATGTCCAACGGACCTTCGTTCATAAAAGAAAATCCTCGCTCCGGACGTGCAAGCTGTTCAGAAGAAAGGCCGATATCAGCCAAAATATAATCAAAACGAGGTTTCCCCCAATATTCTAAACATTCGGATAATTCTGAAAAAGATGCTTGCTTCAGCCGTATTTGTTCTTTGTAGTTTTTGAGACTCTCTGTTGCTGCGATTAATGCTTTTGCGTCCCGATCAATACCATATAATATTGCCGCAGGAAATTTTTCCAGCAACCTTTTGCTGTGCCCACCGCCACCGAGAGTACAGTCCAAAATTGACTGGCTCGCCTGCGGTGCAAAATCGACTACTTGATCCGCTAAGACTGAAATATGTTCAAATTCCATTTTCAATTAAAGCGAAACATAGTTTTAGCCGCCGAATGATATGGGTAAAATTTACGGTACGCAATATTATCGGTGAGTACTAAATCTTTAAAAAGGAAATGAGGATTGAGTACATCTTTTTGGCTAAACATAAGATTAAGTATAGTTACAGCAAGTTTTTCCGGAAAGTTGCCGGACGTTACCAAAACAGGATTCGATGCTGCTGCTGATAATGTTTCAACTTGATATGAAAAAGTGTTAGCAGGAAGTTTTTGAGGTTTGAGCCAGGGATACTCTAATTTCAAGGCCTGAATGAGTTGCTGGTCCAAGGATAAAAGCCGGATTCCTGCAAATTGCTCAAGCCAGTTGTTGATTTCACTTAAAGGTGCAGGACCGGTAACGACCAGAACTTCTTCAGAGAAACCATCTGTGAAATCTGGGATACTGCTGCTGTTGAACCAGTTTATTTCGCTTTGGGGTGCTAACTTTTTCCAGAGTTGCGCAAAATGGAGCGAATTATCATGTACTAGTAGAGTCTGCGTACTTTCGAGTGAAAGAAACGGACCTGGAACTGTGCCCATAACATGCAACCAGTTTTTCCAGAGTACAGATAAAACACGCAGTCCGGGATGGTTATTTAAGTGTTCGTGTGCGGTTTTTGCGTCAATAATTGCCAGAGAAATTTTGTTATTCGCTAGTTGTGACAAACGATTTACCGCTGAAATTTCCGCACGAATCACAAGTTGTGATTTGCTGGTTTTCCTGGATGAAGCCAAAAGTCTGGATAATTCATTTGCAAATATATATGAACCTGTACCTTGAGAATCGGTCAGGATTATGTGTTGAGGTTTAGCCCATAAAGTTCCTGAAAAAGAACAAATCCACAACAATAGACATACTTTTATAATAACAATCTTCATCGAATTTGCTGAGTCACTTTTGGCATTCAGGACAAAAAAATGTGCTACGCTGTTGTTGTACTATACGCTGAATTGGCACATCGCATTTCGGACATGCCTGCTTGTTTTTACCATAGACCTGGAGAAATTGCTGGAACTTTCCGGTTTTGTCATCAACTCTGCGGAAATCGGAAATAGTGGTCCCGTTATTCTTGATAGCTTCTTCCAGGATACTTTGAGTGTACTTAATGATTTTAGTCCATTCTTTTTTAAGAAGCTTTCCGGCAGCGCGTTGAGGATGAATTCGTGAGCGAAACAAAATTTCGGAAGCATAAATGTTGCCGAGCCCTACCACTATTTTTTGATCCAGCAGTACAGTTTTAATTTCACGTTTGGAAGATGACATTCGTTTGATGAAAAAATTGGGATTCAGCTCAGCAGAAAGTGGTTCGATCCCCAATTTGAGCAATGACTTTGAATCGGCAAGTTTATCATATACCTCCAAAGTTCCAAAGCAGCGAATATCATCAAAAATCATGAGGCGCCCGCTTTTTAAGTGAAACCAGACTCGATTATATTTAGAAGGTTCCGCAAGCGGATCACTGACTATGAATTTCCCCGTCATGCGTAAATGAGCAATTAAATACCTTTCCGGTTGCAGATGAAAAATTAAAAACTTAGCCCGGCGGGTAACATCCAAAAAGGTCATGTTGCATAATTTTTCCTGGAACGCGTCAAGATCTCCCTGCACTATCGGATTTTTGCGGAATATTTCAACGGATAATATTGCGTCTCCACATATTTCTTCACGTAATTCTCTAACGACTGTTTCGACTTCTGGTAGTTCCGGCATTTATGTATTGTT
>JAPKDT010000269.1 GCA_028822475.1 SAR324 cluster bacterium | reverse complement strand
AATCTTTCGGACAGGGATATTAGGGTCTTTGCGGGTATTTAACGATTTTAAAATATAAAGGCCATGTTGTCCCTCTGATTATATTATTGGAAGAATTAGTCCGAACCTGTCTAAGCGATGACTTGAAGTTTCTTTACTATAGAACTAATTCATCTGAGGCTGTATCTGCTTTACAGAGAATCCTATAATTACCTTAACTTAATGCATGGATCTTGTTTGAGAGACAAGAGATTAGATAGAGGACTTGACTAGCTCTGTGTAATCTAACAGTTTAGCTTGAATTAGCTAAATCGTTCGTGACGTTGATGAGGTTCATCGAAGTTCATTATTGGACCTTCAGGAACGATCCTGGTGGGATTAATTGTTTCGTGGCTGTAGTAGTAATGCTGTTTGATGTGCTCGAAGTTTACGGTCTGCTTAATTCCGGACTGTTGGTAAAGGTCACGTGTGTAAGCGTAGAGTTCAGGATAGTCACAAATCCTACGCAGATTGGTTTTGAAGTGTGAATAGTAAACCGCGTCAAAACGGATCAAGGTGGTGAAAAGGCGCCAATCGGCTTCTGTGATACGATTGCCGAATAGAAAACGCTGCTTACTCAACCTTGATTCCAGTTCCTCAAGACAAGCAAATAGCTCAGTAAATGAAGCCTCATAAGCCTTTTGGGTCGTGGAAAATCCGCAACGGTAAACTCCGTTGTTCAGCGTTTCGTAAATCCTAGCATTGATCGAGTCAATTTCATCCCGCAGTTCTTCCGGATAGTAATCAGTCTTATCCTGAGTAAAATCAGCAAATGCAGAGTTCAACATACGAATAATTTCAGAGGACTCATTACTGACGATTGTTTCGCGCTCACTGTCCCACAACACAGGAACCGTGACTCTGCCGCTGTAATTCGGATCCGCCCTGGTGTAAAGTTGGTGGAGGCAGTTATAACCGTACAGCGAGTCTCCTGTTTCTCCATTCCAGTCGTCAAACACCCAACCCTTATCCAGCATGTAAGGATGGACAACCGAAACCTGAATAATGTCATCCAAAGATTTTAATGATCTAAATATCTGTGTCCGGTGTGCCCAGGGGCAGGCGAGTGACACATAAAGATGATATCGGCCTGCTTCTGCGGGAAACCCGCTTTCACCGCTGGGACCTGCAGATCCATCCGAAGTTATCCAGTTGCGGAATTGTGAATTTGTGCGGAGAAATTCGCCTTTGCTTTTACTGGTGTCATACCATTGATCGTGCCAGCGACCTTCAATTAACAATCCCATTTTTAGTTATCTCTTGAGTCATGTGTTTGAGTATAATACTGTTATTATATACTAAGGTTACGCATTAATTAAAGGAAAGATCTGCTGAAGTTCAGAATTTAATTCATATCTCACAGATACGTTCAAGATGAATGAACAAAACTTGTGACTGTCTTTTAGCAATTAACGAGCAGATCAGGATTTA
Source organism: SAR324 cluster bacterium (assembly GCA_028822475.1). Lineage (GTDB taxonomy): Bacteria > SAR324 > SAR324 > SAR324 > NAC60-12 > Arctic96AD-7. The sequence continues at coordinate 1,445 of JAPKDT010000269.1, read as the reverse complement.
GATTTATCATTCAACTCAGCATAATCTCGTTCAAAACCTTCCTGTATAAGCTTTAGTTCTTCTATTGCGGCATGAATATTTGAACTATCTAAAACACTGACTTCTACACGTTTGCCGACATGAGTAAGATTTTTTCGTCGATCACGGTGATCACCTGATTTAAAATCATTTAAGCGGTAAAGCGGAATAGGTCGTGCGAAGCCCTTGGGAGTTATATCTTCTAGATACTTAGTATTTACGTGACTGTTGATTAAATCTTTGGTGTACCCATCAATTAGAATGGTATTTTCTTCAGCAATTGTTTGTAAACGGGCTGCCAAATTTACCGGACTACCAAGTACTGTGTAGTCCAATCGTAAATCTGATCCGAAATTACCAACCGTGCAAAATCCTGTAGAGATGCCCATACGAACTTTCATACCATTTACTACCCCCAGTTTTTTCCAATGCTTATTCAGTTCACCAACTCGCTTCATCATTCTAATTGCCATTTCAGCACACTTCAGGGCATCCTCTTCCTCACCCTCTGTCTCCGGATCACCGAAAAATATCAGCACTGCATCACCAATAAATTTATCTATTGTACCACCGCATTCAATTGCAATCGCAGACATTTCTGAAAGATAAGAGTTAATTACTGCTGCTAGCCGTTCCGGTTCCAATGTATCAGCTAAGTCAGTAAATTTAACAATATCTGACAGAAAGATTGTCAGGTTTTTTCTCGCATGTTTTTGCTCCACTCCATCTTCATTTGCAAAAACACTTTGATAAATCTGTGGCGAAAGGTACTTTGCCAGTCTTTTGGCAAGATTCTCCAATTGTCGACTCTTATCTTCAATTATTTCACGATCACGTATTTTTTCCTCCAGCAGATTTTGACGTTCCTTCCGCAAATTGAATTCAACGGTACGGTCAACAAACTGCCCCTGGATTCCGTTTAAATATGTAAAAGAATCGTTTTTTGTCCGCGTTGAGAGCAGGGAGTAAACACGTTCTTCATCATTTATACTGATTCTAACCTCAGGAATCAATACCTTACCCTTTTCATTTATGTCACGGACAAATTGTTCAATCTGCTTTCCGGGTAAACCAATTTGCTCCAGTACATCAGGAAAATACACATTATTTACATTTCCTAGAATTGGGAAAAAACTCAGAAAGTTGTCGTTAACCTTTACAACTTCCAGGTTTTCTTTGGCATAGTAGCAAGCAGTTATCGCATTTGAAAAATTAAAAAAACTAAGATCAATAATATTTTGTTGATTGAAAAAATCTTCAATTTTCATAAACCTTCTTTATCAATTAGCTAATATTTACTCTGTTATCTTCTTTTGAAGATTTACAATTTTAACTTTTCTCATAATATTACTTTTGCACCCTAACCGGAGGAGTGTCTGACTGTGAATAATTATTGGAGGTTACTCACAGGTTATTCTCCAAGGTTA
>JAPKDT010000023.1 GCA_028822475.1 SAR324 cluster bacterium | reverse complement strand
CATTCAAGCCTGACTTTCCTAAATTACTGCAAATCATTAAAGTTGAAATGTAAGTGTGTATTTTTATCTTCAAAGCTGCAACATCCACTTTTAACATTTAACCCTTAGTAAATAAAGCGGTGACCACTGACCAATGGACGATAGCGGACATTTTGAATTGGACACAAGGGCATTTTGAGAAAATGCGGCCTGACTCTCCGCGGTTGGATGCTGAACTTCTGCTGGCATTTGTGCTGGATTGTCCGCGTTTAGATCTTTATCTTCGGGCAGACCAGCCCCTGAATGAGAAGGAACGAGGAGCTTATCGCGAATTAGTTCAGCAACGTGCTGCTGGTTGTCCTATTGCTTACTTAACAGGCGAAAAGGAGTTCTGGTCACTGACACTTGAGGTGAACAAAAACACCTTAATTCCCCGTCCTGATACAGAAACACTAGTTGAAATTGCTGTTGAGCAAATCCGGAAACGTCAAAATAATCATCCTGATTCAAAGTGCCTGATTGCAGAACTCGGCACAGGCACAGGCGCAATCCCACTGGCAATTTGTGCAGAACTTAAGAACCTTCACATTATTGCAGTTGATTGTACAGCGGATGTTTTGGAGGTAGCTGCCCGAAATTTGCAGCGTCATGAATCTCTGCTCTCTCCACGAAATAACCATATCGAGCTAGTTGAGAGCAACTTATTTTCAAAAATTAATCCTGCAGCAAAACTGGATTTCATCATCAGCAATCCGCCTTACATACCCAGCGATACCATCTCAAGTCTGCAGGTTGATGTAGCGCAGTATGAACCTCACACTGCTCTTGACGGCGGTCCGGATGGACTGTCTTTTTACCGCTACCTGCTTGAAACGGCTCCCAGTCTATTAGCAAAGGATGGAGAGATGTTACTCGAAATCGGTTTTGATCAACAGGCAGACTTGAGCTCACTTAAGCAGAATTTTCCGGTTTGGAAATCCTCCGCCTTCCTGCCAGATTTGCAGGGCAATGATCGCGTATGGAAATTGGGCCTAAGCCAACTGCTTTAAGCCAAAACCACACAACTTGTTTCGTTGCAGTCTAACTTCAACGAACGCCCATCTTTTCAATTGAAATTTCAGGAGTTTTACCGGCAATTAAATCTGCTGTAAGCCGAGCTGTTCCGCAAGACATAGTCCAGCCTAAGTGTCCGTGTCCTGTGTTGTAAAATAAATTTGAGTGACGGCCTGTTCCGAGAATGGGCGTTCCTTCCGGAGTCATCGGACGTAAGCCGGACCAGAATTCAACTTTGTCGTAATTTCCTGCATTTGGAAATAGTTTTTTTGCGGTTTTTAGGATGTGTTCAAAGTCTTCTGGAGTATGTCCAAGATCGTAACCGCAAAATTCGGAGACAGAGCTGACCCTGAAATGATCTCCCATCGGTGAAAATCCCAGCAAATCTTCTTCATGTAATCCTCCTATCCGAGGAGGAGTGTGCCCTTTTTCTACCGGAATTGTGATGGAGTAACCTTTGACCGGATAAACAGAAAGTCTGACTCCTAATGATTTTTGTGCAAGCAGTGGACTCCATGCGCCCAAACTGAGTACATAACGGTCTGCGCTGAAAACACCACGGTTGGTGACAACACGTTTTATTTCAGTTCCGGAAGCATCAAGCTTCTCAATCGAAACTCCGGACTCAAAAATACCTCCCATTGATCTGCAGACCTCCATCAACTGTTCCGTAAATATTCTGGAGTCTCCGGACTCATCGTTTGGAGAAAAGACACCACCGGCAATCTCATCCTGAGAATCCGCCAGTTCCGGAATTATTTCCAGTGCGCGTTCTTTTCCGACTATTTCCAGTTCTTGTCCGACCTCCTGCAGTAAACTCACGTGTTCTGAACCTCCAGCCAGCATTTCCGGATTCCTGTAAAGATAAAGTAGTCCTGTAGTTTTTTGTTCATATTGAACCCCTGTATCTGCAGCAGTTTCTGTCAATATTTTCTGGGAATATACTGAAATCCGGTGTTTTGCCAGAGAATTTATTTTGGCTCTTGAATGAGTACACTGGGCAAGGAATTTCAACCCCCAACGTAGAAATTGAGGGTCAGTTTGAAATTTCATCCGGAAAACAGGATCCTGGTGAAATAAGGAATTGAACCATATTTTAAGTGCTTTTGGTGAACCCCACGCAATAGCATGTCCGGAGGCTATCAGTCCGGCATTACCGTAACTCGCGCCGCCGATTGCAGGGGGCTGCCGGTCAAGCACAGTTACTTGATGACCATCTTTAAGCAGTTGATATGCTGTCGTAACACCTACGACTCCGCCGCCCATGATTATTATTTCCATTGAATTTTAGAATACTTAGTTGATTAAATATACTGAGTCGTAAAAACTCTAAAACCCACCCCGCCTTAAGTTTTATTTCACAACATTCACTTTTGAATTGCTGGCATTCCGGCGTAATCCGGGAAGGAAAACCCAGAGAATTCCAGCCAGCATTATTGTTCCACCTAATGCTTCATAACTGCTGATGAGTGTCCCAAAAACGAGGAGCTCAAACAAAAGTGTCGTGGCCGGTGAAAAAGAATTAATGATAACCGCTTTTGAAACAGACAGGTAACGTAAAGCATACGTATAAGATACACGTCCCATAAAAGGACCACAAAAGGCGGCCAGCGCTAACCATTTCCACTCGCCACTTTGTAAATCCGCAACCCCGCTTCTTACTTCCGTCAGGCTCCAGAGCATAACAAGCGCAACTGCTAAGCGTGAAACATTCAAAACTTGCGGATTTATTTCATGAATAATACTTTTGGCCATAACCTGCATTGACGCGAAACTGAAGGCTGCAGTAACAGCCCAGAGGAATGAAGACCAAACTTTTAATTCAAAACTCAATGAGTCCATTTTCATCACGATGATACCTGCGACAATTACCATCACTGCCATCCAGATTCTGATGCTGACTAACTCTTTCAAAAACATCCAACTGAGGAGCATCGCGAAAATAATTTCAATTCTGCTTACTAAAACCATCAGTGTCGGTGAAGCCTGGCTCAAAGCCTGGCAAATGGCATAATTGCCCAGCAGACCTGCCAGAGAGGTGGCAAGGGTGATGCCTGCAATTTTCCAGGAATATTTATTTTGACGGCGAGCTAACCATGCCCCAGGCACAGAAAACAAAAATGCCCAGAGGAAAACACCCCAGATTACAGGCAGAGGTGCGACTGTATCTAAACTTAAACGGTATGGAATTGCGTAAAGCCCTCCTCCGAACATAGCGAGCAATGCGAAGCACAGCCCTTTGATTTGATCACTCACAAACTACTTTCTTAATTTAGACATTGTTTTATTTACAATTCATTCTCCATTTTTGAGCTTTGATAAGTCAAGAAATTTTACATCCTCATGAAAACATGGTACTATTGGCATTTAATTTTAAGCCTCTCAAACCGTCTGAATTAATCTGTTAGATGCAACTTGTCGGCATTGGTTTTGCCAGCTCAAACTGGGATTCTTTAGTTAAGCAGTTACAGAAACAGGTTCCTCATCAATTGAACGGGAAGTTGTTCGTTGATTCAGTTTCAGCTGCGGATCAGAAAATTACATCAAAGGCATTTGAGTCTGCGGCAGATGAGTTGATAAAACTCAAAGCAGACTGGGTTTTGTTTTCTCCAGGCGCGTTTGAAACTCCGGAAGTCTGTCTCAAATTACTGGAGGAGCTAAAAAACAACTCTGAGAAAAATGTCCGTTACGTGTTGGTGCTTGACGACATTAGTCATGATTTATCGGCGTTATTAAAACTCCAGCCCGTTCTTGAACTAGTCAACAAAATGCAGTTTAGGCTTTCTGCTCCGGAGATGCTCCTGACCAATCACATCAGGAGTTTTCCCAGGATTCGTGTGGATAATGACTTTCAGACAATGGACTACACGAATCATTTTGGAATACTGGTACGTCAATCCGCAAGTGACGTACCGCTGAATACTCTGATTCCCCTGAACAGCATTCAGAAATTTGAAACTGAAAGCGGAGACATTGCTCCAGAAATATGGCTGCAGAAGTTTTTACGGAAGCAGGACAATACAGCTCTTCCAGAAAGTGTAGTAGGGATTTTACGTGAAGCAAAAGGCTGTTATCTTTTTCCGGGAATTCCTTTCAATTCAATACAAAGGCTGAATTTTAAAAATATAAAGATTGAACATTTAATCCGCCTAGACGAATGCACTTTAAAAAATCCTCCTTTCAAACGTTTCATTGAGGACATGAACGGTGAACACAAAACGTGGCTGAAAGATAATCAGCAAAATTCAAAAGTAAAATCGCCGGCTGTTCACGGAACAGGGAAATACCTGATAGTCAATGCTTTACTTGAAAAACTATTCAGCGAAATCGGCTGCACAAATTTAAAACTACAGACTAAAACTGATGCCGCGCAGTTGCCACTAAAAGATGCCGTTTACTGGTTGAAACTGGACGACTCCCCTGAGATAAAGAGTAAGATGTGTCTCATAGACTGGCGTGCTGATTTGAATCACATTCTTGCACCACTCCATAATTTTGTTGTGCTGAATGACCTCCAAATGGATGCTAATTACGCACAGCAGCCCTTACAGAAAGTGGAATTTGAAAAAACGCGTAAATATTTATTGACTGAGGAGAAGTCGCTCGATAATACAATTCAACAGGCTGAAAGAAGTCAAATGCTCTACGAACAGGAACGGAATGTCCTGCAAAAAATAACCTCATTTTCTAAATTGTTGACCAATGCATTGTCCGAAAGCACAACATGGGAAACAGCTACACAAAATGCTGCTGTAGTAAAAATATCCAGAGCGCTTTTGCTCTGTGAAGAAGAAACCCATGCTGCAGAGCTGAATCTTAAGTTAAGCGAAGTTCAGCGAAAACTCTGGATCAACCCTTTCAAGTTTCAGCAGCCGGAAGATTTAACTCAACTTAACACAAAAATGATCTTCACTTATTTAAAACCTAAAACCATTATTGTTACCGTCGCCGCGCGAGCACACCTGGAAAAACTTTGTCAACAGGCAATTGAGCAGGGAGAAAATGCGGAAATTGTTTTGAATGAGCAAAATAAAATAATTGAACACGCAAAAACAGATTCTGCTCTGCTGATGAAAAACAAAAATAATCTCGCCCTGCGCTGGCTGCATGTTTCTCTTAAACAACTTATATATCGTGACCGTCACTTGTTTCAAACTCTTTCAGAAATAGCAGCATGAAAAGTTCACATACAATCCAGGATATCATCATGCAACTCAACCAATACTGGCATAAACAGGGTTGTATGCTGATGAATCCGTACGATGTTGAAACAGGCGCTGGAACAATGAATCCGATGACAACTCTACGTGTGATTGGTCCAGAAGAATGGAATGTGGCTTACGTTGAACCTTCGAGAAGACCGGCTGATGGACGTTACGGTGAAAATCCAAACCGCCTCTATCAACATCATCAATATCAGGTAATCCTCAAACCTTCACCGGATAATGTGGAAGAACTTTACCTCGCATCGCTGGAGGCTTTAGGCGTCGATCCGCTGGAACACGATATACGCTTTGTAGAGGATAACTGGGAAGCGCCGACTCTTGGTGCGTGGGGTCTCGGCTGGGAAATATGGCTGGACGGTATGGAAGTCACACAATTCACATATTTTCAACAAGTCGGAGGAATTGCCTGTCAGCCAGTTTCCGCTGAGTTGACTTACGGTATCGAAAGAATTGCTTCCTACTTACAGGATGTTGAAGACGTTTTTGATCTTGAATACACAAAAGGAGTCAGTTACGCTTCAATTTTTCGGCAGCCTGAATTTGAACATTCAAAATACACTTTTGAGGTTGCAGACACAGAACTGATGTTTCGCTGGTTCAACGACTATGAGCAGGAGGCGGGACGTGCGCTTGCTGAAAAACTGGTCTTTCCAGCCTACGATTATGTACTCAAATGCTCCCACACTTTTAATCAGCTTGACGCGGCCGGTGCAATTAGTGTTTCTGCACGTGCGGCCTACATCGGAAGGGTACGTAACCTTGCTCAAAATATTGCAAAACTCTTCCTTGAAGAACGTTGCAAACTCGGTTTTCCTTTGATGAATGACCGTGATGCTGCCCGGAAATGGGTGGAAGAACTTACTCCTGACAATTAATATGATTACTGCTTTGTGAATACTTATTTACTTGAAATTGGACTTGAAGAAATGCCTGCGCAGATGATCCTGCCTGCAGTTGAACAATTGAAATCAATGGTGCAGAAAACCTGTGAAAACCACCAGTTGAGTTTTAATGAACTACGTACTTTTTCCACCCCCAGAAGACTGGCTGTTCAAATAAAGGGACTTCCAGAAAAACAGGAAGACCGCAGCGTTGAGTTGAAAGGACCACCTGCCGCTATTGCAAAAGACAAGGACAACAACTGGACTAAAGCAGCGCTGGGATTTGCCGCGAAAAACAGCATCGATCCTGCTGAACTGCAGATTCGGGAATATGAAGGCAAAGACTATCTTTTTGTTCAGCGGATGGAATTAGGACAGCCCGTTCCGGAACTGCTGCAGGCACAGCTGGAGCACTGGATTTCACAGCTGAATTTTCCAAAAAATATGCGCTGGGCTTCATACCGGATGCGCTTTATTCGACCGATACGCTGGATAGTTTCGCTGTGGAATAATACAGTTGTACCGCTGAAACTGGAAATGGCAGAAGCCGGAAATGAAACACGCGGACACCGCTTCCTAAGTTCCGGAAAAATAATCATCAAAGACGCTGCTGATTATCAAGAACAGTTGGAAAAACTGAATGTGATGGCTGATTATGAAAAGCGGCGTGAATCCATAGTATCTCAAATCCGCAAACTGGAGCAGGAATTTGGGTTCGTAGTGGAGCTGGAAGAAAAGCTGCTAACGGAAGTTACGAATTTGGTAGAGTGGCCTACAGTCCTCCTAGGAAATTTTGAAGAAGATTTTCTTGAACTGCCGAGTGAAGTTTTGGTCACCAGCATGGCTGTGCATCAGCGGTATTTTCCGGTTTTTAGTAAAAATAAAAATCAAGACTCCACCGCAAAAACATTACTTCCGCACTTTGTTACTGTACGTAACGGGAACAGCAAAGGGCTCGACACAGTTAGACGGGGCAACGCCAAAGTACTACGTGCACGGCTCAGTGACGCACGGTTTTTCTACCTCGATGATCAGAAAAAATCACTGGACGATTTCCTCCAAAAAGCTGAAAAGGTAGTCTTTTTTCAACAACGTGGTTCACAGAGTCAAAGGGTTCAGCGAATTGCGGACCTCAGTGTTTTTATCGCATGCAGACTAGGGCTTAGTGAAATTCAGCAAAAAAATGTACGCAGGATTGCAGAACTGAGTAAGTTTGACCTTGAAACTCAACTGGTTCAGGAGTTTCCGGAGTTACAGGGTTTGATGGGTGAAAATTACGCAATGCTGAAAAATGAGGATGCTGTGGTCTGCCGTGGAATTCGGCAGCATTATTATCCTCGCAACGCAAAAGACTTTTTACCGGAAGACGCGGAATCCGTTCCGGCAGCACTCGCTGATAAACTGGATCTCCTGACCACCGCTTTTTCGCTGAACATGATCCCTTCCGGTGCGGCTGATCCATATGCTTTACGCAGAACAGCGCAGGGCATCACTCAGCTTATCCTAGGATTACGACTTCCGCTAGACCTGCAGGAATTGACTTCAGCAGCTGTTCGTCTGCTTGATGAACAGCAGGATTTAGCTCTGGAACGTACAAAACTGCAAAATGATTTACTGGATTTTCTGCTTCAGCGGCAGCGCTGGTTTATGCAGGAGCGAGGAATACGCTACGACCTGATAGACGCGGTTCTCAAAACTCCAGCAATAATTCTGTCCTCACAGAAAAAAACAGCAAACCCTGCCTTAGCAATTGAACAGCTCAGTTTTGCAGAATTTTTGGGTGAACATCTTGAAACAGACATGTTCAAAAGATCCGTTGAAGCAATCGTACGTGCCGGAAATATCAGCAGCAAATATACTGACAGAATTGCAGAAGAACTGAACGAATCGGCTTTGGAACTGAGCGAAGAAAAGAATTTTTTGGCCGCTCTGCAACCCATTCTCAACAGTGATCCTCAATCTCTTTGGAGCCCGGATAATTATCTGCTGCAACTGCGTAAAATTGAACCTGTCGTAACCCGCTTTTTCGAAGATGTGATGGTCATGGACGAGGATCCGGTAAAATGCGGCAACCGCCTTTGGATGTGTCAGCAGCTTGCACAATGGTCCGGACGGCACCTCGATCTGCAGTCCATTGTTTTTGCCTGAAACTTTTCCTAACCTTGGGCAACAGAAAATATTTTGTACGGGTACTGGTAGCTTTCCCAACTCTATGATATTCTTACAATCTTTTAATTCTTACTTTGTGCCTCAGTGCCATAGTGCCTGAGTGCCTTTTTTTATGCTGAAACTTTGAAGTTGAAACACGCCCCAGCAATCATTATCCTTGTTATTCATTTTTTGATTTTTGCTATAGTCAATCAATTTTTGAATCCGCATCCTGATATGCTTGACCACTGGGTTTGGTCACGCTATCTGAGTCTTTCGTATTATGAGCACCCTCCGATGATTGCCTGGCTTATCCGCGGCATCACCCTGATTGGTGGAAATACCGAAACAGCGCTGGAAGTTGGATCACAACTGCTGACAATCAGCATCATAGCCTTGACATACACCGGAACATTTCGTTTGTACGGAGCAAAGGCTGCTGTGGTAACGCTGCTGATTTTATGTAGTATGCCTTATTTCACTCTGGGCAGTATTTTTCTACACATCACCCAGCCTTTTCTGATTTTTTGGGTGGCGTCTCTTTTCCTGCTGATACGCTTTCATCAGCAGCCTGAAAAAAAATGGTTACTCTGGATTGGAATCGCGGCAGGTTTTGGCGCACTTTCAAAGTACATCATGCTGCTTTTTTACATAGGACTTTTTCTGCACCTTTTAATTTACCGCAAAACACGCAAAGAAATTTTGAATCCGTGGATTTATGCGGCAGGAATTATCTCACTCGCGATTTTTGTCCCAGTACTTTTATGGAATTCTCAGCACGATTGGATTTCATTCCGCCACCAGTTGGGCAGAGGAACTTCCGGCGCGGATTTTGGCGAAATCACTTTAGCATTTACACTTGGGCATCTGCTCTTGTTTTCTCCTTTATGGGCCCTGATGGGAGGTCTGGGAATCTGGTGGGTAAGAGATCACCTTGCTCACGCAAACCGCCCGGAATCAGTAATTACCGTGCTTTCCATTTTTCCACTGCTCTTTTTTACATTAATGAGCCTGAATGGTTCAATTGCGGATCCTCACTGGGCCAACCTGGCTTATCTTGGAATCGCTGTTTTACTGGGCAATGAACTGCTCTGGCGATTCCAAAAGAAAACCCTATACGCTATACTGGCTCTAGGAATTATAATCAATGTCGGACTGACTGGAACAGTCGTAACTCACGCACTGAATCCATTGTTTGACTGGATGCCGTATGAGCTTAAAAATTATGATTATCTAAAGTTAAGAGGGCTTCCTGAATCTACCATTAAAACTCTGCGGAATAATAATGAACGTTACTTCAGTGCAGCTCAATACAAGTCTCATTTGAGCAAAATCCTTGAACCGGAAGAGTTTAAGCAATATGCGGAATTAATCCAAAAAACAGCAATGGATGTTTCTGCAGATCGACTGACCCGTGTGCTTGACTGGGACAAAACAGGAGAACAACTCCAGCAACTGCTCGTGCAAAAAGAGATGCCTCAAATCACGTACATTGTCTCACGTGAGTATCAACTCAGCGCTGCTTTATCGTTTTATCTGCCGTACCAGCCATGGCCGCACAGTATTGAAAGAACGGCACGCAACCTCTGGAGTCCTATTACTGACGTAAAAAAAAGAGGTGGTATTTTTGTCTGTGAACTACAGGAATGTCTAGGAGGGATTAAGGATTTTTATGAACGCTTTGAAATGCCACTGCGTTATTTAGGGGAGGTCGAAACCCGCAGAAAAACTAGAATGATCCGTAACCTGCAGGTGTATGAGTTTATGCTTTAAGCTGAATCTAAAAATATCATCGAAACGGAGTTCTGAGCTCACATAATTTGACAGAGGACATTTAAGAGTATCTCATGTAGTAACATGCAGCACTCCTTCGAGTCTGTTCGAGAGGAGTTTGCGGCTAACGATCTTAAACAAAAATCACAAAGCATCATCGAGTTCAAGATGCAGATCAGCAGAGTCGATATCTTTAATCTGCTCAATTTTACGTCTTGCGGCAGAAGCAATTTTCTGTGCATCACGGATACGCATGTCAGCATCGAGGAGAATATTAACCTGCACCGTCAACTTTTGATTCAGATAGTGACAGTAAATATGAGTGATGCCCTGAATTTCAGGAATTTGAGCAAGCATTTTTTTGACATCATTTTCGATTTCAGTCTGCGGGCGCATCAGCACGATGTTCTGCGTAATTTCTGAACCTTCCTCACCAAAAAAATCATCTTCCGCGTCCACATGCACTAGCACTTCATTTACCGCAGGCAGTTTTTCTAGAATTCCGAGACGCACTCTTTCAGCCACCTGATGCGCTGCGGAAATGCTAATCATACTATCCACTTCAATGTGCAAATCCACCAGCAGATGTGGCCCCATTCTGCGTGCCCGCATTTCGTGATAATGAACAACCCCTTCAATTCCGGACATAATCTTACCCAATTCACTGATGACTTCTTCTTCGACAGTCTCATCCGTCAGTTCGCGGATACTTTCATAACCAATGTCAATTCCAGTTTTTATAATCAGCCCTGCCACCAGCATGCCTGCGATGGGATCCATTAAGGGTACTCCCCACTGCGCGCCTGCAATTCCGACGAGTGCTGCGACCGAGGATATTGCATCCGTACGGTGATGCCACGCGTTTGCCAGTAGTATCCGGCTGCCGGACCGCCGGCCTACCATCCGTGTTACCTGAAAAAGCGCCTCTTTAATGATTATAGCAATACCTGCCATCCACAGTGCAATTGTTCCTGGCACCTGAGGGGCATCCATTTTATTAAAAACATGCCAGGCTACACCAATTCCGGTGAAAAGCAGTAAAAGAGCGATAATAAAAGTACCGACGGTTTCAAATTTACCATGACCGTACGGATGATTTTTATCTTTCGGAATACCGGACATACGCACCGCCCAGAGCGTGATTCCGTCAGACAGCAAATCCGAAACAGAATGACCTGCGTCCGCGATTAAAGCAGATGAATTCGCAATAATACCGATGAAACCTTTGGCCAGGGCCAAAATGAGGTTGGCAACTAAACCCAGCCAGGTGACTTTTAAGGCATGTTTTTCGGAGAGATCCTGTGCTTGCATTGCTTAAAAATTATTTTTGAGTTCACGTAAAGTTCTGAAAACTTCTTGTTCGGCAAGATTGTGCTGCGGTTCTTTGGACTTGACGCAGGCTTGAATTTCAGTAGAATTGCAACGCATAAACGGATTTGTAAGGCGTTCTTCGGCCAACGTAGTAGGAGTGGAAAATTTTCCTGAAGAGCGTAGAGCACTGACTGCTTTAATTTTTTTCTGAATATCCTCGTTTCCAGATTCCACGCTTAAAGCAAAACGCAGGTTCGCTTCCGTATATTCGTGTCCGAAATACAGTTCCGTTTCATCAGCAAGCCCGCCGATTTGTATATTAAGCGAATCATGCATTTGAGCCGGTGTACCTTCAAAAAGCCGTCCGCAGCCTGCAGCAAACAACGTGTCTCCGGTAAAAGCTGTCTTATCAAATACATAAGTTAGGGCGCCGGAGGTGTGTCCCGGGTTGTACAGAAATGTTCCGCGCTGTTCGCCAAAGTGTACCTCATCACCACTTTTCAGGAACTCTGTCTGTCCCGGAATTCTATCTCTGTCTGATTCATGACCGAAAATTAATAATTGCGGATATTTTGTATTTAAGTCTTGATTCCCGCCAACGTGATCCCAGTGATGATGAGTGTTAAGAATCGTAGTTAATTTCACCCCCTGTCTTTCAATTTCATTGATCACAGGAGCAGCTTCTGAGGGATCCACTACGGCCGCCTGCTGGGTTTTTGTACAAATCAGCAGATACGCGAAATTATCCTGCAGACAGGGAATTGTAACGATTTTCATCAACACACCTCAATTTCTTTGTTTGGTTTTAACGGACACCACTTTTGTCTGCAGGGTACCATCTTCCAGACGCACCTGCAATTCTTCTCCTGAATGAACCTCTTTTACAGAGCGCAGTGATTTACCTTTATCGTCCAGCGCGACACTGTATCCACGATGCATCACAGAAAGCGGGCTGAGACTGTCAAGCAAATCCATTTGTTGTCGGACGGAATCGCTCTGTTTTTTATGTAAAATGTCGACTGCACGAATTAAACGTTCTTGCAGAATTTTCAGGTTATGCAGGTGTACAGACAATTCACGTTCCGGACTGAGCAGAAAAAGTTTATCGGCAATTCCGGAAGTTCTATTACGCAGATTTTCCAGTTGATGCTTTGTCCTTTCATGCAGCAGTGAATCAAGGTCATCTACACGCTGAGCATATTGCCTGAGCGCGGCTGATGGTGAAGCTAATCTCCGCAGCAACGCTTCATAATTTTCACGTAGGCGCTCCAACAATTGAAGTAAAGTACGCTGCAGCCGTTCCTGTTTTTGACTGACATTGTACTTTAAATCCTGTTTGTTCGGTACCGCGAGTTCCAACGCTGCAGAAGGAGTGGGAGCCCGTAAGTCACTGACAAAATCGGCTATCGTGAAATCTGTTTCGTGTCCAACTGCGGAAATGACTGGTATCTCAGAGGCAAAAATCGCTCTTGCCAGTTTCTCATCATTGAAGGCCCATAAATCTTCCATGGAACCTCCGCCTCTACCGACTATCAAAACGTCAAGCTGTGCTGACTCACGAAGAGTGTTCAGGTGACGTATGCCTTCCACCAGTGAGGGAGCGGCAGTTTCACCCTGCACCGCAGCCGGAAAAAATAGCACAGGAATTCCCGGAAATCGACGTTTCAGCACAGTCAGCATATCGTGAATTACTGCACCGGTGGATGAAGTCACAATTCCAATTTTTCGCGGTAAAAAAGGGATGGGAAGTTTGTGTTCCGGGGCAAATAATCCTTCCGCTTCAAGTTTAGCCTTCAGTTGTTCAAAAGCCAGTTGAAGAGCACCCAGACCTTTGGGTTCCATTGAAGAAACCATGAGCTGATATTCACCGCGCAGTTGATAAACAGTGAGGTTGCCTTGTACCACTACTTCAAGGCCGTTTTCCGGTTCAAAACGTAATCCGGCAGCGGCGTTACGGAACATCACACCGCGGATTTGTGACTGATCATCCTTGAGGCTAAAATACCAGTGTCCGGAGGCTGCTTTTTTAACGTTTGACAGCTCCGCCTCAACGGTCAATGAACGGAATTTACCTTCTAGCAGGAGCGTGATCTGACGAGTCAGCTTGGTAACTGTGAGCGGTTTTGGTGGATGTTTTGATGCAGGTTCCTGAGGGCTCTTTGGACTTTCCGAACTTTGCGGATTTACGGTTTCTGATTTGGCGGTACTGTTTCCGTTTTTTTCAGGAGGATCGACTTCAAAAGGAATCTGCATGATGTTTTTAAGAAATATTCATTCAAGCAGGTTAAGCAGTTGTTCACGCATCACATTTTCCGGAGCAGGTTTGCCTGTCCAGAAGGTGAATGCGTCACAACCTTGATACAAGAGCATGCCTGAACCATTGACCGCAGGGATGCCAAGCTCTTCCGCTTGCCTGAGAAGTCTTGTTTTTGCAGGACTGTAAATCAGATCCAGCACATGCTCAATTTTTACACACTGGCTCAAATCCAGCGGACTTTCGTCTGACTCCATGCCGACTGTAGTTGTGTTGACCAGCAGATCCAAATTTGAATCCTGAACAGTTTGAAGTGAAACAGCGATCAGTTGAGTTTCAGGGAAATTGTGAGAAAATTCTGTCACTAAACTTTCCGCACGTCCGGCAGTCCTGTTATGAATCAGGATACGTGATGCACCTGCATCTGCAAGTCCAGCCAGCACAGCACGTGCTGATCCGCCTGCACCGAGCACGGCAACATTTTTGTTTTTTGGTGAAAATTTTAAAGCTCCAAGCGAGCGGACAAATCCGGAAATATCTGTGTTGGTTCCGCTGAGACGGCCATCCACATTCAGGATCGTGTTTACTGCCCCAAGCTTTTGTGCAAGAGGCGTAACTTCGTCAAGGTAAGGAATTACTGAACTTTTGTGCGGAACAGTTACGTTGATTCCGGAAATATTAAGTACACGGATTCCTTCAAGAGCCTGCTGAACCTGCTCAGGTTTTACCGGAAAGGCCAGATAACGGGCATCCATTTTCAATTCAGAAAATGCCGCATTATGCATCCGTGGGGAAAACGAATGTTCCACAGGATAACCGATTATGCCGTAAATCCTGGTTGTTCCACTTATAATTTTCGTCATTCCAGCTCATTGAAACGTGCCGCAAACAAGTCAACAACAGCTTTTAAGGCTTCTTCCTCCCGCTCACCGTCAGCACTGACTTTAAGAGCAGTACCATCGGTGGCGCCAAGCATCAGGACCTGCATGACGGATTTTGCATCAGAGACTTGTCCTGCTTTATCAATACGTATCTCACAAGGATATTCATTGGCCAAACGTACCAATTGAGCCGCGGCACGTGCGTGCAGCCCAAGACGGTTGATGATCAAAATATCCTGACTAACCATATTTTA
>JAPKDT010000268.1 GCA_028822475.1 SAR324 cluster bacterium | reverse complement strand
TCCTAAATACTTTGTTGCGGAAGATAGTCTGGCCTAACCGGCAATGCTACCCTTTGATAGATCTAGTTTAATTGTGAAAAGCTAGGTGAGTGGATCCGGACACAAATTGAAGAATACGGAAGCGCTAAAGTTTATCTTTTCATGCACCCTACTCCTTTTAAGATTGGTATTCCTACTCTGGACAGGATCAAGCTTCGGGATGGAGCAGAGCGAATTCAACAAATCGTAAGTGATTTTTCAAACATCAAACATCTCTTTTTCGGACATGTTCACCGACCTGTCTGCGGCAGTTGGTACGGAACTCCGTTCGCTTCATTGTGTGGTACAAATCATCAAATCCTACTTGATCTTGCATCAGAAGATTATTTGACCTACAGTCATGAACATCCTGTATACAGTGTGATCCTGCTAGAGACACAACAGACTACCGCACATTATCAGCATTATTTTGACAACTGACCCAGTATTAACAACCCTTTGAATCCGTGTTGCTAAACCAGATCCTACTGAGTTGGAATTAAGTGAGGCAGTGAAATTTTATGCGCTGTCTGAAGTTATTGAAGTCCTCCAGGAGGTCTGGAAATTATGGTTGGTGAACGTCTCTCCAGACTTTCAGAAGGTCAGAGACAGCTTTTTGCTATTGCCAGAGTATCCCTGAAAGATGCTCCGTTTTTAATTTTAATAGCTCTATTCATTTTGAAATATAGCCCATGAAAATCATCCAGATAACAGACACACATTTGATACCCCGCGGCAAGGTTCTGCACGGTCTCAATCCATGCGAACTCCTTGAGGCATGCATCGCAAGCATCAAAGAGTTCCATGCGGACGCAGAAATGTGTATCATAACCGGTGACTTGACCGATCAAGGTCATCCGAAAGCTTATCATGATTTCCGTAAAATTCTCCAGCAACTCCCAATGCCCTATCATCCTCTGATCGGCAATCATGATCACCGTGAAATTTTCGCTGAGATTTTTCCTGAAGTTCCACTGGACGAACATGGTTTTGTGCAACAAATGTTAACGACTGAGCAAGGTCTCTTTCTGCTACTGGACACAGTTAAGCATAAAAATGATGAAGGGACTTATTGTGAAAAACGAGGTGCGTGGCTCCGGACACAACTTGAAGAATCCGGAAGCGCAAATGTTTATCTTTTCATGCATCATCCTCCTTTTAAGATTGGTATTCCTGCTCTGGACAGGATCAAGCTCCAGGATGGAGCAGAGCGAATTCAACAAATCGTAAGTGATTTTTCAAACATCAAACATCTCTTTTTCGGACATGTTCACCGACCTATCAGCGGCAGTTGGTACGGAATTCCGTTCACTGCATTGTGGGGTACAAATCATCAAATTCTACTTGATCTTGCAACTGAAGATTATTTGACTTACAGTCATGAACCTCCGGCATACAGTGTGATTCAGCTTGAACCGCAACAGACAACAGTACATTATCAGCATTATTTAGACAACTCCCCCGGCATCAAATCTCCTTTAATTACTTAAAAAACAAGATAAAGACGCAACAGAAACTTAACTAAACAACATATTTGCAGACAGCAAAAGAATGAAATGCCGAGTATACCCCAATGCTAAATCTTTCAATCTAACGTTAAACTCAGTTCAGTTGCTAAACTGCATTTAAAAAAATTAGACATGAGTACTTACGAAAATTATCACAAAACCAGCCAAGTTTATGACAAAACTCGCTCAGCCGGCGGTGTTGAAATAATACTCAGAGTAATGGAGCAAGGAATTCTTCCACTAAGTGAACAGGTCTTGGTAGACGCGGGTTGCGGTACAGGTTTGTATTCAGCAGTTCTAGTGAACGAAGTAAGGCGCATTGAGGCGGTAGATCTGAACGCGGGAATGCTGGGCATGGCACAAGGCAAAATGCAGGCCGAAGAGCAGAAAGGCCGCATCCGTTTTCACCAGTCTGCAATCAATTCATTGCCACTACCTGATAAAAGCGTAGATGCAGTCATGATAAATCAGGTTTTGCACCATCTACCTGACGATGCTGAATCCGGTTGGCCGGAACATAAGAAAGTTTTTAATGAATTTTTCAGAATACTTAAACCCGGCGGCAGGCTTATCATAAATAGTTGCAGTCCGGAACAGTTGGAACTCGGATTCTGGTTTTACCACTTAATTCCGGATGCGATCAAGGCTGTACAGGAAAAGACAATAAACCTTGAAGAAATCGCTGAACAGCTTCATAAAATCGGTTTTGTCAGCCACAGTCATGAAGTACCTCTGGACTTGATTTTACAAGACGAAGCATACTTCCATGCTGATGGGATTCTTGATCCGGACTGGCGGAGTGGTGATTCTATATGGAGTTTGGTTGAAGATGAAACCCTGACAAACGTGCTGAAAAAAGTGACAGAATTACAAAAAAAGGGGGAACTCGAGAACCTTATGCTGGAGCATGATCAGCCACGCAAAACTTCCGGACAAGTCACATTCACCGTTGCGCAAAAGCAGCTTTGAACAATTTGTCAGCAAAAACTCACCGTAAGTTTTTTGCTCAGCTCACTTTCGACGTGACAGTGATTGTGCAACTACACAGAGTATTTCAAACATCAGAGTAGCACCTGTCAAGGCAGTGTTACCAGTTGGATCAAAGGGGGGTGCTACTTCAACCAAGTCTCCTCCGTAAAGATTCAGTTCTCCCAGTTCACGAATCATCAATTGCGCTTCCAGATTACTGAATCCTCCGATTTCCGGAGTTCCAGTTCCCGGTGCATATACCGGATCAAGTCCATCAACATCAAAACTAAGGTACGCCGGTTCAGTACCAACAATTGATTTTGCTTCATCAATAACTGCCTTCCAACCACGTTCAAAAAACTCTTCGATGTAAATCACGCGCATTCCGGAATCATGACTGAATTTCCAAA
>JAPKDT010000267.1 GCA_028822475.1 SAR324 cluster bacterium | reverse complement strand
TAATTTCTGGACGATGATTATCCTGTGGGTTTTATTTATTTTGGTCGTAGATATGTCCTATCTTAAGGCATTATGTATAACTATATTTTATTAAAATATGAAAATTGTACTAATACTCATAAAATCAAAGATTTTATCTAGAATAATAAATATATACCTAATCAAAATAAACAGTTATTCATAAGTCAGATATTTAATAATCATAAAGTTAATCAAACGGTGTAAAGCATTCAAAATAACTGGCTATAGAAATAATATATATCTAATTAAAATAAATTATAAAAAATTTATAGCTAATCAAACTACTAAAATCAGTAAAAAAATGTTACTACAATTAAAAATAGAGAATTTAGCGACGATCCGTGAACTTGAGGTAGAATTCTCTGCCGGGTTTTCCATTCTCACCGGCGAAACCGGAGCAGGAAAGTCGATTATGATAGACGCTATTTTACTTGTTTTGGGACATCGTGGTGATCCTGGTATGATCAGAACAGGCGAGGATCAGGCAGTAGTAGAAGCAATATTTTCAGTTCCCGAAAAATCTGTTCAGGGTGAGCAGTTTGATTTCCGGAGAGAGCTGGAAGAGTCAGGAGTAAGTCTTGATGATGAAATAATTGTACGTTGTCAGGTTTCACGCAAAGGTCGACAAAAAAGGCACATCAACGGAGTTTCGGTAACAGCAGAATTTTTACAAAAAGTAGGCCGCCAATTAATAAATATCCATGGTCAGCACGACAATCAGTCCCTGTTGCGTGTTTCATCACACCTAGATTTTCTGGATGGTTACGGGCAATTGCTGCCTTTACGTCAAGAAGTGACAGATTCATTCCAAGCTTTGCAGACCGCAAAGAAAGAACAGCAGATCATGCAAAAACAATTTGCTGAACGTGCGGTACGTGTAAAAGAACTGCAGGAAATTATTGAAGATTTATCAGAATTGAATTATCAGCAAGCAGAAGAAAGTCAACTCAGACAGGAAGAAAACCGGCTGACGCATGTGGAAAAGCTCAGCACGAATCTGGGTCAGGTACAGCATCAACTTCAGGAGATGGATGGCGCAGTCTTAGAACAACTGGAATATTTGAGAAAAATAATAGCTGAGGCAGAACAGATAGATCCGGAATGCGGAAGAATACGTTCAGGAATTGAATCAGCGTTTTTTCAACTTGAAGAGAGTCACCGTGAATTGATTCGCTATACCTCTAAAATTGAAGACGATCCGAAGCGTCTGGCCTGGATCAATGAAAGACTTAGTCGAATTCAGCATTTCGAACGTAAATTTCGCCTGGAAAACGCTGATGAACTGCTGACTCTTTTTGAAAAAAATAAGCAGGAATTAGATTCACTGGAGAACCTGGTTGAAAATGAACAGGAGATTTGCACGCGGATTGAGTTCTTAAGAAAACAGTTGAACAAGTATGCACAACATCTTTCTCATCAGCGCCTCAAAGCTGCTAAAAAAATGGATCTCGCAATAGTCGATGAGTTGCATCAACTTGGAATGGAAAAGGCTAGATTTGAAACTCAAATTATCTCAGCGTCATTATCAGGAGAGGAAGATTCATATTCTTCTACAGGAATTGATCGGGTTGAATTCTTATTGACCGTTAATCCCGGACAGGAAATGCGGAGTCTCGTTAAGGTTGCTTCCGGAGGTGAACTTTCCAGAATAATGCTGGCACTTAAGACAGTTTTGACTTCACTTGATACAGTTGAGATTTTAATTTTTGATGAAATTGATACAGGAATAAGCGGCGCAATCGCAGAAATAGTTGGTCAAAAACTACACTCACTTGGTGTTCGTCACCAGACTTTGTGTGTGACTCATCTTCCGCAAATTGTCGCTTTTGCCGAGCATCATTATTTGGTCAGCAAGAAATTAGCAGCAAATGAAACTTTCACAAATATAAATCCACTTTTAACAAAGCATGATAGGGTACGTGCTCTTGCGGATTTAATCGGCGGACAAGAGATTACGGAACACACTATTGAGTTGGCAAATGAAATGCTGAACAAGTTTCAAACAAAAAAAAATATTCAGGATCCTTGAGGGAAAGCAGGGTTAAAAAGACAAATACGGATTCATTGTTTATATAGATAATGATTAAAAACCTTATATAAACAGATTAATGTGGTTTTATTTAAATGTCACTAAGCTTACGAAATCTGCTTGCTAAGTGACATGTCAAAGCTTAATATTTACATGCTTGTCCAAAAGCAAAGCTCACAAAAAACTTGCACACGTTTTTGCCATACCATAATTTGGATGAAGCAAATATAATTATCTAAAATTAAAAAAGTATTACACAGGAATAATAAATGGCTGAAGAAAAAAATGAAGAAAACGGTGAATTGGACAGCATTTCTAGCAAGCTTCTCAAGTCACGTACAGTAATTATCTCTCAGCAGGTGGATTCAAAATTATCTGCAAAAGTATTGAGTCAACTAGTTCTGCTGGAACAGGAAGGTCCGGAATTACCGATCACGGTTTTTATCAATTCTCCGGGTGGAGAAATATTTTCAGGCTTTGCTATTTTTGATATGCTCAAATTTATCACTTGTCCTGTAACAACTATTGTGACAGGATTTGCTGCAAGCATGGGTTCAATTTTGAGTTTAGCAGCAGACAAAGGGCGTCGATTTGCCATGCCGCAATCTAAAATTATGATTCACCAACCGTTGTTAATGGGGTATCAGGGACGGGCTTCAGAGTGTGAAATTCAGGCACGTGAAATTTTGAAAACACGTGACCATCTGGTTAAGTTATATGCAGATCAAACAGGTAAAAGTCTTGAGGAAACAAAAAAAGCACTTGACCGTGATAATTGGTTTACCGCGGAAGAAGCACTTGAATACGGTTTGCTGGACAAGGTGGTGCATTCGCGTTCAGAATTAAATTAATTTATT
>JAPKDT010000022.1 GCA_028822475.1 SAR324 cluster bacterium | reverse complement strand
ATCTTTTTCAATTAAATTGAAGATTTGCGGACAGGCGCCAGTAAAAAGAGTCAATAAAAAACAATAGGCACAGAAAGATAAATATTCAGGAATGACTAGAACTTTCAAAAAAGACTTACGGAATTTCTCTTTTTTGGGCTTGATTTTATCTAACTCCGGAATACGTTGATAATATATTATCCGTACCGCCATCAAGATAGCGATAAATACTATTACAGCCTGATACGTTCCCAGAGTAGGATACTGCTCCAAAATATAAATAGCTACCAAAGTCAAAACAATGCCAATCGATTGCCACGTCAAACGTAAACGACCAAAAAATCGACCCCGAATATTTTCAGGAACAATAGGGTGAAGCAGGGCAAACCAGCTTCCGATAAATAAGGCGGTGCCTGTTCCAAAAACACCTACACCCAGACCGACAACCAAAGTAAGATATGTCTCCGTAAAGACACTCGCAACTGCCATCAGTAAAAAGCCAATAATTGATAAAACCATGCCAAAATTCCCAATCAGTTTTTTACCATACATATCTGACAAATAACAGAAGGGAATCATAAAGACAAATTGAGATAAGGGCAGAAGTGCCAGTAGAATTAGGATCGTTGCGCTGGGTATACCTAAATAGGAGAAATAGGCGACCAACAATCCATTATTAAAAGAAAGGAATGATATCCCGCCCAAGGATGTCGTGATCAAAATCATGCGAATAGCGTATTTTGTCTCTGAATCAGTCAAGATTTTATTTTATAATAGTGGTGTATGCTGAAAAGCCAATGTGGTCTGCTGAATTTTCAGCAGTTCATCAAGAATGGAAATATTTGCGTAACTTTATGTCCAGAGAGGGTTGTTTTCCTCAGAGAAAGCCAAACGTAGCAGGGTAATAGTTTTAATCTCAGAATAATCACTCGGTTCAGCGTAATTCTGAAAGACGCCTTCAACCTTTTTGTTGGTAAAGAAAAAGGCGGTAGGTTTTGAAATGGGCAAATTGTTCACCGCTGGTACTTCCTGAAAGATATTTACGGTGAGCCTGAGCAATCTTTTTGCGGAAGGCAAAACTGAACATACGTGAAAAACGGGGGTAATTGCTCCTCATGTAATAGGCGACAATGTTCCAGGTAGGCGCTATGACTTCCTGAATCAAATCACGCATAATGTCGAGTGAAGGTGCAGCTTCTTTGGTGATATCAAGATCGGTTAATTTAGTGAAGGGCTGTTCGTCCATATATTTAAAGAAACGTTCAATACGGTGTCCTCCACTAACCGGACTTTTACCGGGAACAGCACGTTTAAAGAAATCACAGATAAGAAGATATCCTTGCTTATTCAAAAATTTCTTTGTCTGCTCAATTGCTTCTTCCAAAAGCAGATACTGAAAACTTTCACTGCAGAGAATCAGGTCATAACGCTTTTCGGTATGTAAATCTTCATATCGGTTTTCAAAAATTTCTACGCGGTCACCCAGCCGATTCCGGACATGTTTAGTCAAATTCGGACTTGGAGAAACACAATCCACACTGTATCCCGCATCAAGCATTTTTTCCGCAAATTTTCCAGAACCACAACCTACATCCAGAATAGAACTGACTCCTTCAGGAATGTTTTTAAGCAGAAAATTCGCATAGTTTTCCTGCGCCTCACAAACATTGGCCGGTTCTACAGTAAGTTCCTGCGGCCAGTAACCATAATGTAGATAGTCTGTTTTATAAAAATGTTTGGCAAACGCCAAACCTATGTCCAGACCAACTTCTTTTAATTCAACCTTGTGCATGAAAATGGAGGTTATTAGAGGTTTTGAGTGGAATAGAGTTTACTTAGCGTGGTATGAGGTGCAAGGAACGAGAAGGTGAAATACTCGAACCTTGCGATAGTATCAGGATTGTTCCATATATTCGATCAGATCGATCAAACGACACGAATATCCCATTTCATTATCATACCAGGAGATCAGTTTAAAGAATTTATCGTTCAAAGCAATTCCGGCACCGGCATCAAAGATAGATGAAAAAGGGCTTCCGATGAAATCGCTTGAAACAACATCATCTTCCGTGTAACCCAGAATTCCCTTTAAAGGGCCTTCTGAGGCAGCTTTCATGGCCGCGCATATTTCGTCATAGCTGGTAGACTTACTCAGTCTAACCGTCAGATCTACAACCGAAACGTTTGGAGTAGGAACACGCAAGGACATTCCAGTCAATTTACCTGCAATTTCAGGAATACAAAGCGCGACTGCTTTGGCTGCTCCAGTAGAAGCTGGAATAATATTTTGGGGACCGCCACGTCCACCTCGCCAATCTTTTTTAGATGG
Source organism: SAR324 cluster bacterium (assembly GCA_028822475.1). Taxonomy (GTDB): domain Bacteria; phylum SAR324; class SAR324; order SAR324; family NAC60-12; genus Arctic96AD-7. The sequence continues at coordinate 12,495 of JAPKDT010000022.1, read as the reverse complement.
ACCGTCCACTGTTGGTTGAGTTGAGGTCACAGAGTGCACAGTGGTCATCAAACCTTCTTCAATACCGTAATTGTCCAAAACAACTTTTACGATTGGAGCAAGACAGTTAGTGGTACATGAAGCGTTGGAGACAACATTGTCCACACTTGGATCATATTTACTGTTATTGACTCCCATGACCAAAGTTTTGATTTCAGGAGATTTTGCAGGAGCGGAAATTACAACTTTTTTAGCACCTGCCTGCAAATGCTCTTCTGCTTTTTCACTAGTTGTGAAAAGACCGGTTGATTCAATCACGTAGTCTACATTCAATTTCCCCCAGGGCAAATCGGCAGGATTTCTTTCCGACGTACACGCAATTTTATTTCCGTCAACCATGATGCCGTTTCCTTCTGCCTGAACGTCACCATCGAATTTTCCATGAGTCGAATCATATTTCAGTAAATACGCCAGATTGTCTGGTGGTACAAGATCATTAATAGCAACGATATCAACATTTGGGTTTTTATTCGCGGCGCGCACTACCATCCGGCCGATACGTCCAAAACCATTAATTGCAACTCGAATTGTCATAATTTCTCCTTTTTTTGTTTAATTAAGTATAATATCTCCTGCTACCAGAGTAGATTGTTACGGCCGTTTTGTCTAGTCTGGAATGTCTTGAAATGAAGACTTTTTGCTCAACCTTTGCCGTGTTCCTTCACCACAATTTTATCACCATCCGCCATAATCATACGGGAACACAAACCGGTGAACAAACCATTTTCAACCACGCCTGGAATCATATTTAACAGCTGCTCCAACTGAACCGCATCTATGATCTGGCTAAATCGACAATCTATAATATAATTTCCCTGATCTGTGCGTAACGGCTGCCCCTGTTTGAGTCTTAAATCCGGACTTCCTCCTAAAGTTTCCAACTGATTAAAAATTACTTGCCAACCAAATGGAATCACTTCAACAGGCAGCGGAAAACTTCCCAACTGATGTACAAATTTTTCACTGCTGACGATAATAATTTCTTCTCTTGAGGCAGAGGCAACAATTTTTTCCCTGAGCAAAGCAGCTCCGCCCCCTTTTATCATATTTAAATCTGCATCAATTTCATCTGCTCCGTCAATTGTGAGGTCAATGTACATTGTCTCAGAGAAATCAATCAAAGGAATGCCCTCTTCTTCTGCCTGTTTTTTGGTAATATCTGAGGTAGGAATCCCTCTGATGGCAAGGCCGTCACGCACCTTTTCACCAAGTTTCTTAACAGCAAACTCTGTAGTTGAGCCTGTTCCAAGGCCGACTATCATGCCGTCTTTTACATATTCTACTGCAGCTTCAGCGGCACGCTGTTTTTCTGAAATCATACTATTCCACTGGTTTCAGTTTTTTTATTAATGGAGAGGATAGAACGCAAGTCTTGAAAAGACTCTGGAAAGCTGGGTCGTCCTGAAGAATTGAGGATGGTTCCGGTTATTCTTGCGCTGATGATCAGCGTATCTTCGGGTAGGCTCCGGATTTCCTGCTTGAAAATGAACTTTAGTTTGGAAAGAGAAGCTAACTCCAGATTTACCGCAAAGTCATGTCTACTTTTCAATGAACTACGATATTCTATTTCTGCCTTCGTAATTACAGGGCTGTAACCGCGTTCGACCAAATCCTGCATACTGACGCCGTTTGTCTCCAAAAACAAGTGGCGTGTGTGTTCAAGATAGTTCTGATAAACAGCATTATTAATCACTCCAAAACGGTCCAGTTCATAGTCCCGGACCGTCATTTTATGTGTGAAGTGAAGAGTTTCTATGCCTGGAAGCATCCTGAACCCCGAACATGTCTGCTAATAATTATGCTACTTCCGGAACTGCTTCTTCAAGAGGCACAGCTTCAGGTTTTTTATTTGCCTCTGCTTCATCAGCTGCCTTTTGCATTGCGGCCCTTGCTGCTTCGTCAGCTGCACGGCGCATTTCTTCAGGATCAATCACACCTTCTCCAAGGTCATAATCAACTCCGCTGAAAGTGTCAAAACCGGTTCCTGCAGGTATTAACCGTCCGAGGATCACATTTTCTTTCAATCCACGGAAAGTATCATGTTTCCCGCCCAGAGAAGCGTCTGTCAGCACCTTTGTTGTATCCTGAAAAGAAGCAGCGGAAATGAAAGAATCCGTACTCAAAGAAGCTTTGGTAATACCAAGTAATTTAGGTTTTGAACGTACTGGTCGACGTCCCTCTGCAACCAATTCTCGATTGACACGATTCATTTCTGTACGTGCTATTTCCTGCCCCACGAGCAAACTTGAATCACCCGGATCTTCAACATATGCCTTACGTAGCATTTGCCGTACAATAACTTCAATGTGCTTGTCATTGATACCAACACCCTGTAGTCGATAAACTTGTTGAACTTCATCAACCAGATAACTCTGAAGGGCTTTTGAGCCTTTAACCGCAAGAATATCGTGCGGATTTGGCGAACCGTCAATCAGTGGATCTCCGGCACGGACATATTCTCCCATATGAACTGTAATATGTCTTCCACGTGGAATCAAATATTCTTTTGAATCACCTTTACCATCTTCCGGACGGATGCGGATTCTCTGTTTTTTCTTTACATCAGTGTCGAACTCAACGATTCCGTCAATCTCAGTGATAATAGCCTGATCTTTAGGAACACGTGCTTCAAAAAGTTCCGCGACCCTTGGTAGTCCACCGGTGATATCCTTGTTCCTTGCAAGTTCTCTTGGAATTTTCGCCAAGACATCACCTGCATGTATTTCTAAACCGTCTTCAACCATCAATTCAGATTTAATCGGTAAGGCAAATTCCGTTGGAGTATTATTTTCACGAATGATTGTCTTTTTCTTACTGTTATGAATTGCTATTACAGGACGCTGATCCAGACTTTGAGATTCATGAATTACTTTACGTGAAACTCCTGAGACTTCATCAACTTGCTCCTTGAAGGTTTCACCCTCACTGATATCCTGAAAATGAACTATGCCTGTAACATCTGTGAGAATAGGAATGGAGAAGGGGTCCCACTCAGCGATTAAATCACCCTGCACAACAAACTCGCCTTCTTTCTTCAGCAGAGTTGCACCCATCGGTAAAGGACGTCTCTCACGTTCTCTTTCATTTGCAAGGTCAAGCAATTTATCAGTAGGAATCGTTTCGTCTCCTTCTACTATTACTGCTTCACCACGACGTCCGAGAATCACATAATTTCCTTCACGGTTTTTTACTTCCTTCAGTTCACTAAAACGTAAAATACCGCTGAAACTTGCTTCCCATTTGTTCTGTTCCGCCAGTCTACTTGCAGTACCACCAATATGAAAGGTACGCATAGTGAGCTGAGTTCCGGGTTCGCCAATACTTTGAGCGGCAATTACGCCTACAGCTTCACCCAAATTGATTAAACCGCCATGACATAAATCGCGACCATAACAAGCTCTGCAAACTCCAGTTTCTGTCATACAAGTCAAGGCAGAGCGGATACGTACATTTTCAATTCTTGAGTTTTGGATTATATCTCTTTCATATTCATTGATGAGAGTTCCTGCAGGAATCAAGATTTTATTCTCGGCATCCGGATCAATAACATCATCCAGTAAAACACGTCCTAAAATCCGGTCAGCAAGCGGTTCGATGATTTCTCCAGATTCAATCAGGGCGGTCATTTCAATGCCGTCCAGTGTGCCGCAATCATCTTCCAGTACAACACAGTCCTGTGAGACATCAACCAGACGTCTGGTTAAATATCCCGAGTTTGCAGTTTTCAGTGCAGTATCAGCAAGACCTTTTCTGGCTCCGTGAGTTGAAATAAAATATTCGAGAACGTTAAGTCCTTCACGGAAATTCGCGTGAATTGGAGTTTCAATAATTTCACCAGAAGGTTTGGCCATCAAACCACGCATTCCTGCCAACTGCTTCATCTGCTGGTTACTACCACGAGCTCCTGAATCAGCCATCATAAAAATTGAGTTAACTTTATGAACACCTTCTTCATCGATGATTTCATCAGAAAGTCCGGCAGACATTTTATCTGCAATTTTTTCTGTCGTCCTCGCCCAGATATCAATCACCTGGTTGTAACGCTCACCGTCTGTGATTAAACCATCTTGGTGCTGCATGTTGATTTTGTTGACATCTACTTGTGCTTTTCTCAATTGTCCGGCCTTTTCTTTTGGAATCACCATGTCATCCATTCCAATTGAAAAACCTGCTTTAGTTGCATAGGTATAACCTAAGGTTTTAAGATCATCGAGCATCTTCACAGTTTTAACACTGCCTGCTTTTCGATAAGACTCATCAACCAGTTCCGCCATTTGTTTTTTCTTGAGATGCACATTTACCGTTTCAAAAGGCACTTCTTTTGGAACAACCATTGACAGTAAAACACGTCCAACAGTTGATTCTACAATTGGACTGACCGTTGCTTCTGTAGAGTCTACATCAGTTTCATATACCAAAACGTTTGCTAAACGAACTTTTATTTTTGCCTGCAGATCAACTCGTTCATGCTCAAAAGCGACTATAACTTCTCCACGGTTCGAAAAAATTTTACCTTCTCCGAGGGCACCTTCACGCAGTCTGGTAATCCAGTAGAGCCCGAGCACCATATCTTGAGTCGGTGTCATCACAGGCTTTCCATTTGCAGGAGAGAGCACATTGTTTGTGGACATCATCAAAATTTTTGCTTCCAGCTGTGCTTCCACAGAAAGTGGAACATGAACCGCCATCTGGTCACCGTCAAAGTCAGCGTTGAATGCGGTACAGACTAATGGGTGCAACTGAATGGCTTTACCTTCAATCAAAACAGGTTCAAAAGCTTGAATACCAAGACGGTGCAGGGTTGGTGCACGGTTCAGCATAATAGGATGTTCACGGACAACTTCTTCCAGAATGGCCCAGACTTCAGGTGGATTTTCCTCTAGAACTTTTTTGGCATTTTTAATCGTGTGAATTTCCTGATAATCAATCAATTTATTATAAATAAAAGGCTTAAAAAGTTCTAAAGCCATTTTTTTAGGCAATCCGCATTGATGAAGTTTTAATTCAGGACCGACCACAATCACGGAACGTCCGGAATAATCTACACGTTTACCCAGTAGATTTTGACGGAAACGACCCTGTTTTCCTTTGAGCATATCGCTGATCGACTTGAGAGGCCGTTTATTGGAACCAACCATCGGACGACCGCGACGGCCGTTATCAAAAAGTGCATCTACAGATTCCTGCAGCATTCGCTTTTCATTTTTTACAATAATTCCTGGTGCACGCAATTCTATCAGACGTTTGAGACGGTTGTTTCTATGAATTACACGGCGGTACAGATCATTGAGGTCACTGGTCGCGAATCGTCCTCCTTCAAGAGGAACCAAAGGACGCAGTTCCGGAGGCAGGACCGGTAGATTATCAATGATCATTGAGTCTACTTTATTTCCTGACTTTAACAGTTGGCTGACGACTTTGAGTCTTTTTGAAATCTTTTTGCGGCGGGTTTCAGAGTTGACATCACGCATTTCAACCCTAAGCTCTTTTTCAAGCTCATCTAATTGAAGCCTGCGCAAAAGTATCTGTACTGCTTCTGCCCCCATTCCCAATTTCAAATCAGGATGTTTCTCTTCCAATTCACGGTACTGGTCTTCTTCTACCAGTTCCAGCACTTCCAGTTCAGAATCCCCAGGTTCGAGCACAACGTATGCGTCAAAATAAAGTACACGCTCCAAGTCCCTTAACATCATATCAAGGATGGTTGCAATCCTGCTGGGAACTCCTTTAAGAAACCAGACGTGAGAAACCGGACACGACAGTTTTATATTTCCCATGCGGTCACGACGCACCTTGGATTCAATAACTTCCACACCACATTTTTCGCAGGTAATGCCCCTATGTTTCATACGTTTGTATTTTCCACAAATACACTCGTAATCATGCACAGGACCAAAAATTTTACCGCAAAACAAACCGTCACGTTCCGGCTTAAATGTCCGGTAATTGATAGTTTCTGAGGTGCGTACTTCTCCAAAAGACCAGGATGTTACCTCATCGGAAGTGGCAATTTTGATCCGAATTGCTGAGTAATTTTTCGGATTTTCTGCAATTTCAAACAAATCTCTGAGCGCCATGTTTAGTTGCTGGTTGGTTGGTTATTGGTTTATATTTATATTTCAATTAGGCTGTAACTTCTTCCTCTTTTTCTTCAGATGGCTCTTCTGGAGCAGTAGCAATTTCTACTGCCGGAGTAAGTTTTTCTGTAACAACTTCTGTCTCCGTAATACTTTCTATTTCATCCAGAAAATCTTCCTCTTCATTTTCGTCAGATTTTTTAAGCAATTCAATATTCAGGCACAGACTTTTCAATTCACTAATCAACACCTTAAATGATTCCGGAAGACCTGCTTCCAACTGATGACGACCTTTAACGATCGACTCATAAATCTTGTTACGTCCTAAGACATCATCCGACTTAACTGTCAGCAATTCCTGTAGTGTATAAGCAGCGCCGTAAGCTTCCAAAGCCCAGACCTCCATCTCACCAAATCGCTGACCACCGAATTGAGCTTTACCGCCCAAAGGTTGCTGAGTGACCAAAGAATATGGACCAATGGAACGTGCATGAATTTTTTCATCAACAAGGTGATGCAGCTTCATAATGTACGCATAACCGATAGTCACCTTCTGACTGAATCGTTCACCTGTCATCCCATCATAAAGCCAGACTTGACCTGATTTTGATAATCCGGCCATTTCCGCCATCCGATGAATATCGGTTTCTTTTGCTCCATCAAAAACCGGAGTTGCCATATGAATTCCGGGTTTGTACCTTTTCACAAACTCCAAAAATGTCTGATCATCCATTGAGTCAAAATGCTTTTGGGCAACATCACAGTCATAGACTTTTTTCAGAAATTCTCGAATCTGTGTTGCAGGACTATTTTGCCGAAGAAATTCCGCGACCTTTTTGCCTAACCCATTTGCTACTCGACCCAGATGTGTTTCCAGCACCTGCCCCACATTCATTCGGGAAGGAACCCCAAGCGGATTAAGCACAATATCAACAGTCGTGCCGTCATCCATATAAGGCATATTTTCTATAGGCTGGATGGTAGAAACCACACCTTTATTTCCGTGTCGTCCTGCCATTTTGTCACCAACTGAAAGCTTCCGTTTGATCGCAATATAAACTTTTATCATCCGGATTACGCCCGGTGGAAGATCGTCTCCCTTGGAAACTTTTTCACAACGATCCTGATAAACATTTTCCAGCAGGTACATTTGCTGGAGAGCATTGCGGACAAACGTTCCAACTTTCAGGTTTATTTTATTATCTGTAACCTGAATCCCATCAGTCGAATTTAAGGGGATTATCTGCAGTATTTCGTCTGTTATTTTTGTGCCTTTTGAAGCAAGCACCTCACCCTGCACGGACAATACATCCGCAGCCAAAGGCTTTTTCTCTGCAACAGAAAGTATCCGATTAACGAGGTTACTGTGAACAATACGTATTTCGTCATAATGATCGTTTTCATAACGTGCCAGCAGTTCCTGTTCAATTTGTCTGGTCCTCTCATCACGCTCAACACCTTCACGGTTGAAGACCACAACATCAGTCACTACTCCGTCAACACCTTGAGGAACACGTAAAGAAGTGTCACGGACATCTCCCGCTTTTTCTCCAAAAATTGCACGCAGCAGTTTTTCTTCCGGATTGAGTTGTGTTTCACCTTTCGGTGTTACTTTTCCGACCAAAATGTCTTTTGAACTGACACTTGTACCAACAGCGATAATGCCGCTTTCATCAAGATTTTTGAGGGCTTCTTCACTGACGTTTGGAATATCACGAGTGATCTCTTCTTTTCCTAATTTTGTATCACGTGCAACAGTGTCAAGAACATCAATATGTACAGAAGTAAAAGTATCTTCATGCATTAAACGTTGAGAGACCAAAATCGAATCCTCAAAGTTGTAACCACGCCAAGGCATGAAAGCAATGTTAATATTTTGTCCCAGTGCAATTTCACCATTTTCTGTACATGATCCGTCTGCAATGACATCACCTGCCTTGACGCGGTCTCCTTTTTTAACAAGAGGACGCTGATTTATACAGGTGTTCTGGTTTGAGCGTTGATATTTAATCAAGTGGTATATATCAACGTTTGCAGGAACAATCGTGTCTTCACTTGAAAGATCAACGTCTGCCTGAATTACGACACGCCCTGCATCAACATTATCGACAACACCGTTACGGCTTGCGACTACACAACTTCCGGAATCCAGAGCAGCCTGATGTTCAATGCCTGTTCCTACCAGCGGAGATTTAGGTTTGACCAGAGGCACTCCCTGACGCTGCATGTTGGACCCCATCAAGGCACGGTTTGCATCATCATGCTCAAGAAAGGGAATCATGGCTGCGGCCACAGAAACGAGCTGACGCGGAGAAATGTCAATGTAGTCTATATTTTCTTTTAAGACCATGCTGAATTCACTACCTACACGTGAAGTAATGAAATCATCGATAAATGCTTTTTTCTTGTCAATTTTCGCATTCGCCTGTGCAATGCTGTATTTTTCTTCCTCAATTGCAGAAAGATATTCAACCTTGTCCGTGACAACTCCATTTTCAACTTTCAAATAAGGCGTTTCAATGAAACCAAATTCATTGACTCTGCCAAAAGTCGCAAGTGAGGCAATCAGTCCGATATTCGGACCCTCAGGCGTTTCAATTGGACAGATCCGACCATAATGAGAAGAATGGACGTCACGTACATCAAAACCCGCGCGTTCACGAGTTAAACCTCCAGGCCCGAGGGCACTCAAACGGCGCTTGTGGGTGATTTCTGCAAGTGGGTTAGTCTGATCCATAAATTGAGAAAGCTGACTACTACCAAAAAATTCGTGAATTGCACCCGCAACCGGTTTCGCGTTCACGATGTCATGCAGCATCATAGTTTCTGAATCCTGCAGGGACATACGTTCCTTAATTGTCCGCTCCATTCTTACCAGTCCTATCCGGAATTGGGTTTCCAAAAGTTCACCAACACTCCTGACTCTCCTGTTGCCCAGATGATCAATGTCATCAATCATCCTGTTCGGGTAGCCTTCTTTTAATTCAAGCAGATATTTAACAGTCTTCAAAATATCCACCTTCGTCAGTACGGTATTTTCCAGCGGATCATCAAGTTCCAGCTTTTCATTTATCTTTAACCTTCCGACCTTGGAAAGACTGTAGCGTTCTCTTTTGAAGAAGAAATTCTCCAGCATTACTTGCGCCGCCTCGAGAGTGGGAGGATCACCCGGCTTCATTTTTTTATAAAGTTCTATCAGAGCCTGTTCCGGTGAAGTTACTTTATCCAACTCTAAAGTATCACGTAGTGCGGAGCCCGTTTTTTGCGGACCGATGTGTAATAATTCAACCTCTTTAACACCATTTTCTGACAGAGTCGTCAACAACTCCGTCGTTAAAGGTGTATTGCACGGTACCAATATTTCATCACCACCATCTTTAAAAATAGTTTTTGCGATGATACGGCCTTTTATTTCGTTAAGGGTCGCGTTTAAACGGGTGATTTTTGCTGCTTCAAGTTTTTTTAACAACCGCTTATTAATCCGCTGTCCAGCTTTAACTAGCACTTCGCCGGATTTTGGATCCGCTATTGGAAGTTGCGGACGCTGATCCAGAATAATTTGCGGATCCAGAACACGAAAATAACTCTGCGTTTCAAAATCCTCTCCAGCCTTAACTTTGCTTAAATCAAGCTTTTCAAACTGATAGAAATATTCCAGCAGTTGATCCTCAGTGTAACCCAAAGCTCTCAACAGTACTGTCGCATGAAATTTGCGACGACGGTCGATACGCACATAAAGCACATCTTTTTTGTCAAACTCAAAATCAAGCCATGAACCACGCTGCGGAATTACGCGTGCGGAATAAAGTAACTTACCGCTGGAGTGGCTTTTACCCTTGTCATGTGTAAAAACAACGCCCGGACTTTTGTGCATCTGACTCACAATCACACGCTCAGTTCCATTTATGATAAAAGAACCTGTTGGAGTCATTAATGGTAATTCACCTAAATAAATGTCCTGCTCTTTAATATCACGAATGTGTTTTACATCTGACTCAGTATCCTTTTCCCAGACAATCAAACGTAACGCTGCCCTTACAGGACATGCGAAAGTAACCCCGCGCACCCGACATTCTTCAACTGAATATTTTGGGTCACCTAAACGATAATGGACATATTCGAGAGTGGAGGAACCACTAAAATCAGAAACAGGAAATACAGAACGAAACACCGCTTCAAGACCTTTGTCTTCACGTTGGTCAGGTGGAACGTCGCGTTGAAGAAAGCGTTCAAAAGAATCTAATTGAACTTTCAACAAGTGTGGAACTTTGATCGGAGCAGTAAGTTTTCCGAAAGATCTACGAATACTATGACGATTTTCTGTTGTTGAAGGCATAAGAACTGACTAAGGTTAGGGTTGTTGTTGGTCTTATCTGCAGCTGGATAAATGAAAGCAGGCTTTCATTTGGAACTTGTTTAGCTCAGAATGTTTTTGTCACACAAGCCGGAGCTGTAAATAAACAGCGTTGATCCGTAATTTTCTCCGGAAGCACTTTTCTTTTTTTCCCGTCTGGTGGAAAATTCGCAATGTTGGTCCTGAAAGATTTTACGCATATGGATAATGGCCAAGGCTCATGTGGAGGGAGTTTTGATTAAATATGCCACTTCTAAAGACATTTTCAAATCTAACCCCTTAATATATGTCTTTTCTTAAAAAAAAGCAAATATATTTTTAACTTTTTTAAAATAATTTTAGCTTTTTCTTAAAACCTTTGGAATGCCTTGATTAAGGCAACAGGCGTAAAAATTTCAATGTGCGATTATTAGGAGTAATAACAGCGAATCGGCTTAAAATGTGGGGAAGACCTTATCAAGTTTGAGGCAAAAATATGAAAGAACGGGAACACCGGAACATTGTTCAGGATTCCCGCTCACTTAAAGCAACTTTCTGTTAATCATCACTCATGATGCCGAGGATACTCAACAGCGCAATAAACAGGTTCAGCACGTCGAGGTACAAGGCCAGCGTGGCGGAGACATGTTCGTCGGTGCCGTAGTAGCGCAAAATATTTGAGGTATCATAGAGAATGAAACCACTGAACAGTAACACACTTGCGCCAGACATCACGAAGTGCATCATTCCACTTTGTATAAAGAATATATTCAGTAATCCTCCTACGACGAGGACAATAAGTCCTGCCATTAAAAATCCAGACATAAAGCTGAAATCTTTTTTAGAAATGACTACATATAAACTCAAACTAACAAAAGTGATAGCTGTAAGGGCAAAAGCTTCTGCAGCAATAGTAGGTCCTACCCTCATTAACATCGGTCCCAATGTTAATCCCGAAACAGTTGTAAAGCTAAAAAGCGCAATGATATTTATGCCGGGCTTTCGAGCCGCAAAAGAAGCAAAAAATATAAGGCCAATTTGAAGTACGAAGAAAAGCATCATATTTGGTGCCACTAAAAGGAACAGTGGACCTGAACCCAAATAAGCTCCAACAGCAGCAGTTAGCATTGACAAGGCAAGCAGGCTGTATACTTTCTTAATAAAAACCAGTCTCTCTGTTGTTGAAACAGAAGCTGCGGCTGTAACGCCACGTGTGAGTGTTGTTGTAGTTCCGAACCTCATAATAATCTCCAATTTTAGTTACTAATATCTGACAAAAAATATTGGTAATATTCCCCAATTTAATAATTGACATTTTATTTTACAATAAAAACTAATAATTGTAAATCAAATTTTCACCTGCTTTTCAGCAGCTTTTCTCAAAAAAGTCAGGAAGACGTAAGCAAATCATAAAGCCGTTCGAATTCCTCCAGTGAAAAATAATCAATCTTGATCTGCCCTTTGCCTTCACGAAATTTAATCTCCACACGTGTTCTCAGTCGCCGTTGCAGTTCTTCTTCAAGATTTTGTAAATGTGTGTCCTTTTCCGCTTTTGAAAGCAGATTTTCGGAAGCTCCTGCAGGTGCGGTATTTTTATTACCCTGTTTTTGCGGACTGACTGCAAGAAAATCCAACTTCCGCCTGACCTGTCGTTCAGTTTCACGTACAGACCATGACTCCATTAAGAGGCGTCCCCTCATTTCCAACTGAAACGCGGTGCCGGGAAGCGCCAAGATAGTTCGAGCATGTCCCGCCGTAATACGGCCCGTTTCAAGATCATTTTTCAGGGGAGAGGGAAGCAGTAGCAAACGCATTTGATTGGCGATTGTGGAGCGGTCTTTACCGATTCTCCGGGCCAGTTCTTCCTGGGTGTATCCATGACTTTGTAGGAGGTCTTGATAAGACTGTGCTTCTTCGATGACACTCAGATTTTCACGCTGAATATTTTCCAGTAGAGCCACTTCCAGCAGTTCGTCATCGCCTACTTTCCGTAAAATTACAGGAACCTGAGACACTGCAAGTTGTTTTAATGCACGCCAGCGCCTT
>JAPKDT010000266.1 GCA_028822475.1 SAR324 cluster bacterium | reverse complement strand
CCTGTTCCCAACTTAAGCGAACGCTGTTTGATCTAAAATTTGCGGGGTAATGGAATGGAGGCACGCTGTTGTTAGTTGACTCTGGAAACTCTTGGGTCAATTCAGGAGATGTGGAATAAGCTATGGTATTTCCTTTAAACTGAGTTAAAATTCTATGTATCAGTTCATAGCTGTATCTACTCAATCCGGTTGGATAATCATGAATAAGCAAACCGTTTAAACCAATTCTTTTTTGGGATGATATTGAACTACTTAGAGAAGAAACATCAGGAAAAATGTGTTTAGGTTTTGATTTAACTGTATGGTAATTATTCTTTAGTTCCAGTACATTTGACCTTTGCCAAGTTGAATTATGTTTTTTCCTTTTAAGCCAGCCCAGAGTTCCAGTCATTCCCAAGGTTTCCAGCAATATTCGCCCGATATAAAGAATACTTCTCTCTAAAATACCAACGATATTTTTTGGATTCAAAAGTCGGTTTTCTATGAGAGCTTTGAATGATTCCCACATCACCAATTGCTCTGTGGTGGAAGAAACACCACCTCCATCCATCTTCACAACAGGCTTCCCACTCAGATAATATCCAATGCTTTTGTTCTTCTGTAACCTACAGACCCACTCAAAATCCATTGTGATTCTGTAATGAAGTTTGAATAGGCCTATTTTTTCAAAAATACTTTTCCGGATAATCATGGTGAGATGATTGTAAGGCATTCCACGCCCTAAGGGGGCTTCACTAAATAATATTGATTTCAGCGGTTCCATATAAATAATTCCGCTGATGCGATCCTCAAAAAGCGAATCTGAATGGACAAAAGATATTTCCGGATTGTAGCTCATCACAGATTGGGCTTCTTTCAAATATTCCGGAGATAAGAGAACATCGCCACTGTTAAGGAACATAACGTTCTCTCCAGTAGAGGCAGTAACTCCTTTGTTAAACGCATCCGAAATGCCTCTGTCTGGTTCAGAGATTGCTATTCCTTCAAAGTCATGCAAAAGTTTTTTTGTTTTTTCACAATCACCACCATTTATCACAACGTTTTCGATTCCCTCAACGTTCTCCAAAGAAGCAAGCGTACGATGCAGGTCGTAATAGTTATTGTAGGTGACTGTAATAACGGAAATCATTTGGTTTTTGAAATTGTGGTTTTTAATTTTGCTTTAGATTCTGTTATGTGAATCCGAATCAAGTCACGAGTGTAATTCAACCAATCGTCATCTTGTGGAAGAGACTTAGAAGGTTCACTTAACAATTGAAACATACCCATGGCTAAGCTATCCACACTTCCAGGTTCGGCGTATACAGAATTTGCTTCAGTGACTTCTACAAGACTGGAATTGCATGCAGTCAATGTTGGAATCCCATTACTTCTTGCCAAAGCCAATGGAATTCCAAAACCTTCATAGTAGCTGGCCATCAATACGCCTGCACTGTTTTTTACAAGTGTTTGCAATTCGTAGTCCGATACATAACCCGTTTCAACTATATCACATTCTTCTCTTGCTTGCTCCAGCGTATTTTTAATCTCTGGAGATCGCCAATGTTGCGGGCCGACTATAGCTAATTTCAAATCAGAAAGTGGAAAATCAAGTACTGTTTGTTTCTTGTATAGATGGTGCATTCTAGCAAATCCTCTAACTGTGTTAGGAGTGTTTTTTCGAGGATCTGTACTGCCGATTAAAAGAAAATATTTTCCAGCTTTGAGTTTGTGCTCTCTAACTGAACTGAAGTGCAAGTCAGAATACGGAAGGATTAATTCTGTTGCCGAATTGTATTGATTGAGAGGTAATAATCGGGCAAAAACAGGAAATGGCAGTTGCTCATTTTCTGTATGATTCAGCAAATCCAAAGCACTTGCTGTAGAGATTGTTACCGCAAAGGATGCATAATTTCGCAAGCCACGAAGATATTGATAAGTGAACCAGGCTTCCTGACCTTTGGCCACCAGTTCCGGGAATAAGGTAGGAATAAGGTCGTAGACTAAATAAGATATTTTGACGTTTGGGGCTGATTCCTTAAGTGCTTCATAGCAGCGTCGAATATCATACTGACTTGTGACAAAAAACCAGTCAGCATTAGAGATCAATCGTCTGAAATTCATTGGGGTTATCTTGTATTTCATGGAAGCCAGGTCAAATCCCCAAAGCTCTTTTCCGGAAATTTCCAGCTCTTGACATATTTCCTGTTCAACTTGTTGCAATACTTTTGGAGAACAAGTACAAGTTGCCTCAAAGTCAACAAAATACTTTTCTGAACTGAGCAAAACTGGAAGTGCTATGATTTCTATAACATCAGCTTGTTCAACTCTCAGTAGGGAGAGAGATTTTAGCAATTGAAAAGCAACCTCTTGAATTCCAGTTTTCCGTAATTGATGAGGATTAATAGAAAGGTTATGAATATCCACGCAGATTTTCAAACGATTGGGAATTTGGTGAAGGTTATACTGTGCTGGATAAGAACTTTGCTTAAAAGAAACAAATGTGTCCACCCAGCGTTCCAAAACTTTTTGCCACTCATTACGTATTACTTTGTTACTTGCGTACAAAGAAATTTCCTTTCCCTTAGAATGATACTGAGTGGAAGCATGTTGTCCCAGTGCAAGAGCCATAGTATCCGGAGAATCTAAAGGAACGTAAGTTGCGTCAAACCCTGCTGCTTCCGGGAGGGAACTGTTATCACAAGTGATGACTTTTGTGCCGAGCACGCTAGCTAGTGAAAGGGGCATTCCGAACCCTTCATAGCGGGAGGGCATTATCAAGGCGTTTGCGTGGCGAATTAGTTGTTCCACTTCAGCACGTGGTAGATAGCCCGGAAACACAAAATTCTCATTTGTGTCCTCAATTTCTTTATACAACATTTCGTCTTCCTGACTCCAACCAGAGGCTCCAACCAAAACCAGCTTATATTTTTTGCTCAACT
>JAPKDT010000021.1 GCA_028822475.1 SAR324 cluster bacterium | reverse complement strand
ATTTATAATGGTGCTCCCACCGTGACTCGAACACGGAGCTAGGGTTTAGGAAACCCCTGTTTTATCCAGTTAAACTATGGGAGCAGCCTGAGTTTGCAGTGGAAGGAACTAAAGCTGTACAGGCTTGTGACTGTTTGAAGTTATGCTACTATTAAGCCCTGATTATTATGTATAAATCAAGACAACATTTTTCATTCTTGATTAAGCTGTAAAAGTTCTATAACGGTGTCATTTTTAATGAAGCGACTCTGCAAATTCCCCAATAAGAAAAATGGTCGTTACAATTAATAATTTTCTCCTTGTCATTCAGGGTGAAGCATAACGTAGATAAGTACTCCTGAAGAGAGCTGCCTAAGTTCTTCTACTCAACAGGTTTTAAAATCTGGATCGTGGATCAAGTCGGGAATGACAATAATAAATTTTTTAGAAAGCCTTAAATAACTAAACTATATGCTGGAAGAACATAAAACTATAGCAAAAGATATCATTGATCTGGCACAGAAATATGGTGCAGAACAGGTGTCAGTCTCACTTGCGAAGTCAACCTCATTTCAGGTGGATGTGCGTGAACAGAAGATTGATTCACTCCAGGAGTCAGGTTCTTCCGGAATTCATCTCACAGTTTCAAAAAACAAACGACGTTCAACTGTCTCCTCAAATGATTTTAGAGCAGAGACTCTCGCGCCTTTAATTCGCTCTACTATGGAGGCTTTGCCTTATATGGGTGCTGACGAATATTACAGCCTTCCAGATCCTGAATTACAGGGACGTGCACCAGGAGAGCTGGAATTCCTTGATCCTGATTATGACAAGTTAAGTTCCGAAGATAAAGTGCAAATTCCTCTTGATCTGGAAGAAATGAGTCTTGATGCTGACCAAAGATTAAAAACAGAACAGTCATTTTATTCAGACAGCATTTCCTACATGGTACATGCAGATTCGAATGGTTTTTTAGAAGGAGAGACAAAAACTATCTACAGCATGGGAATTTCGATGATTGCAGATGATCTTGAATCAACTTCAAACGGAACCAGTGAATCAACTAATGTCGGCCGGAAACAAACTGACGGTTGGTACAGCGCAGCCCGTTTTCACAGGAATTTAACTCCATCAAAGGAAATTGTTGAAAAAGCCTGTCAAAGGACACTCCGAAAATTAGGTGCGGTGAAACCTGCCAGTCAGGAAGTTCCGGTTGTCTTTAGTTCAGAAATGGCTCAAAGCTTTCTGGGTAAAATTGCGTCGGCACTGATGGGTGAAAATCTGTTTCGCAAACAGTCTTTCCTGTTGAACAAACTTAATGAGTCAATTGCGGATGCAAAAATCAATTTGATTGATAATCCTTTGCTTCCTGGAAAACTCGGAAGCCGTCACTTCGACAGTGAAGGTGTTGAGGCAAAACCACTAGTTTTGATTGAAAATGGGGTGTTGAAAAATTATATGCTTTCAACATATTCTGCGAATAAGCTGGGTATGGTTTCCAATGGTCACTCAGGCGGAATTTCAAACCTTATCCTCAAACTTGGTGACTATACTGAGGAGGAACTGATTGCAAGTGTCAAAAACGGCTTGTATTTAACCTCAATGTCCGGTCAGGGTGCAAACATCGTAACCGGTGACTTTTCGCGGGGAGCGCAGGGAATATGGATTAGAGACGGGAAATTAGCTGAACCTGTAAGTGAATTTACAATTGCAGGTACTTTTGCTGAAATGCTGAATAATTTAAAAATGATCGGCAGCGAAATAGACGAACGCAGTTCTATTCTAACTCCGGCATTTAAAATTGACAAAATGTCTGTCAGCGGAACTTGAATTCAGGAAGAACGGACTAGCTCACGGACAGTTGAGACAGAATGTTCAAGAAGTGTGCTTCTGAACTGCTCTCCGGAAATTCCCTGCTGGCGTAATTCTTTGGCTGTCAATTTCAGTCCTTCTAGGTATTCGAGCACAGCAAATTCTGAAACATCCTGATTGAGAAGTTTTTCGGTTCCTTCGTACATTGCAACCATCATGGTCTGATGCTGGTCTTCTCCTAAAACCGAACGTAAAGGAGATGTTCCTTGTTCAAAATGCTGTCGAAGATCGCGAATATTATCAACTGAAAGTTTTTGAATATTTGATAAAGAAGATTTATTATTATTTGCAGAAATTGAATATTTCTGCGGGATCTCGGAAGTAGTTTGATGTATATTCATTGTAATGGTTTGATTTATCTTGTTATGACTATTATTGGTTTTAGCAAACTGATGCAAACTCCATGAAATTACGGCTTAATTGTTAAAGGTTATTTGTTTAATCCACGGAAAATACTCATAATACGTTTCAGTGCTTTAGGTGATTTGGTGCTGACAAGCCCTATTTATCGTGAATTGAAGCGTGTTTATCCGCAAGCAGAAATAACACTGCTGAGCTCTTCTGGAATAGGATCTGTACTGGAGAACAACCCTCACATTGATCACTACATCAGTCATAGCAGGCAAGAATCCCCAGCAAAACTGTCTAATCTAATACGTAAATTACGGCAGGAAAAGTTTGAGTTGATTTACGATGCTCACCGTTCATTGAGAAGTATTTGGATAGTCTGGAATCTTTCAGGCTTTGGACTATTTAAAAGTCCGCAAGTCTGGTCCATCAACAAACGTAGTTGGAAGAGGAGTTTACTGATCCGCTTCAAAATCAATTTCCTCAAAAATTCTCCATCGCAGCGTGAGCACCTACTAGGTCCCTTACAGGACAGGACTAAAATGGAACTGAAAAATCACACGGAACTTTTTCCGGACAATGATTCTATTTTAGTTGTTAAGGAATTCATGGAAGAAAACAGACTCATGTCGAATCGCTTTATTGCAATTGGAGCTTCTGCTTCATATAGGCTTAAGTGCTGGCCGATGCAAAATTTCAGTATACTAATTTCGGATTTAATCGCGAATCGTTGGCCTGTTGTGCTGGTGGGAGGTGCAAATGAAAAAGAGACTACTCAACTTGAAAAAGAATATCGCGGAGAAATCTACAATACAGCAGGTAAACTATCTCCGTTGGAATCAGCAGAATTACTCAAGCATGCGAGGTTAGTAGTGACAAACGATACTTCTGTTAGCCATTTGGCGGAAGCGGTGAGTACTCCCGTAATTGTCCTGTTTGGTTCAACTGTAAAAGAATTTGGTTATGCACCGTTTCTGGAGGAAAGTCAAATAGTGGAAACAAAGGAAGTGCTCAGCTGTCGTCCTTGCAGCAGAGACGGTCGCGGTAAATGCCGGAATCCGAACTATCTGAGTTGCTTGACTAATATAACTCCACAATCTGTTATGCCGTTAATTCCGGAGTCGGAAAATAAATAGACAGATCTATATGCGGATTAAGCTTGAAGTATGGAGATTATTTGATTCAGCTTTGCTAAGCTGTAGCTTCAGTATTAGCCTCTGCGGGTGTTTTCTGCTGTGAGAATTTTGAATTTACGTCTTTCAAATCAAGTCTTCCTGCATCAGCCATATCACGCATTGATACAGTAAATAATTTACGTGCTTGCCTGATTTCCTCTATTTCTGGTGTTTTTGTTTTAAGTGACGAAACCAAGGCAGATCGGCTTTTTTCAGGAAAACACATAATTGCAGCTTCTTTTATTTTTGTGGTAGAACCTGAAATCGCAGTAATTACAGAATCAGGCTGTAATTTACGGACAACTTCCAGCAAAATATCTTTAGGTACATCCGGAAGTGACTCAAAAATAAAGCAGTTACTCTCGATATTTTCACTCATTTTAATATCTGAGGTTCGTAAGCCGTTGATCAATTCTTCCCTGGTTGTGTTGTCTAAGTCACTCAGAACATCCGCCATGAATTTAACTCCATCAACTCCTACTGTACCTTCATCTGGTACATGTCTCGCTTTTTCAGCAAGATTAAAACCAATTTTTTCAACCAAATCAAGCGGTAATTCATGTAATTTACCCATTTCCAACGCAACTTTTGTACGTTCGTCTTTTGACAACTCACGTAGTAATTCAGCTGCTTCCTCACTTTCCATCCGTACGATAACGAAGGCTTTTATTTTTGCAGGTTCATCTTTGATCAAAAACCCGATTTGCGAGGTTGTTAACTGATCCATGAATCCGAAAGGATTTGTTTCGTTTTGTTCAGGATCAGTCAATTGTTTGGTGAGTAAAAATTTCTGAACGTCTTTTAAAACAGCATTTGCATCTTCAGCAGAGAGTACGGTTTCTTCTGCCAACTTTTCAAGTTCCAAATATGTTTTCTGAGGTATAATTCCAGCGAACAGTGTTCTTGATGCGCTCATTCCCAACGTTGAAATAAGATGGGTCAGCATTTCCATTGATTGTTTGTCACGTGACATCTCAAGAACGAGTTCCTGTTTCCAGTCATCACGTCCTACGAGTTGCTTGATTATTTCCTGAACGAGACGTTCGTTTTCCTCGTTTACCATGGTACCGTTCACCTTATATTCTGGATGTCCATTACTTTGAACCAGATTATTTTGCGGATCAGGAATTGAAACAAAACCCTGTTGATGTGCTGCAGGAAGTTGTGGAGTCTGCATGTTAGGCGGCATTAGTGCGGGATATCCGGATTGTTCTGTGCTAATATCTTTGACCTTCTTTAGTTTCCACAGCACCCAGAAAAACAAAAGTATCAGAAAAAGCAGCATGCCTGCAAGAATTATTTCAATATCACTCATTCTTAACCAGAACGGTTCTTCTTGGAGTAACCTTTCGGCTTCTGCTGCAGCAAGTTCAGCTTCTGATTCCTCGCCCTCTTTTATTTTATCATCTTCAGCTACTGCTTTTGCCATTGGATCTGGCAAACCCTCAGTTACTGAAGGTCTATTCAGTAGTTCCGGAAAAGCTTCACTAGGCAGAATCGGTACAAAAATCAGCTCATCACCGCGTTCATAATCGAGACCGCTGAGGATTGGTACAATTTCTCCGATGTAGGAATTGACTGAAGGTGAAACTTCTTTGTGCATTACCAAATCAACCCTCATCCGGGCAATCTGCCAATATTTAGCGCCGCTTGTACTGGAAGGGGCATTCAGTTGTCCGAATCCTGGCAGGGTTTCGTTGGCCATACTAACCGAACGTTCTTCTCCAAACAGTTTGACTCGTAGTACATAATCCTTCGGCTCAAGGTAATACTTGAGACCATTGCGGATTGCCTCTTCAATTTCAAATTGACGTACGCTGAGTGACTTAACACGTTCCTGTGCTTTGAGAGTAAATGATGGAGCAAGCAACATTAAGCTTAAGCTGGAAACTAAAACTGGCAGAAATAATCTGCTGAGAATTTTGAATATTCGCTTGTTAGGTTTTGATTTTGTATTTGTGATCATAGTTACCGCGACAAACGCATGAGATATTTTTTAAGACCCTCATTTGTTGGATCAAGTTCAAGAGCATGCTGCCAGTTCTCTAATGCCATTCTATTCCAGCCCAGCCGGTAATAGATGGAACCAAGCATAGCAAAAGCTTGTGAAGAAAAAGGATTTATTTCAATTGCTCTGCGGAGCGCGGTTATAGCAGAGTCATAATTCTCGCTCATGTAAGCCTTTCGGGCCTGCAGTAAATAGCGTGTAGTTTCAACCCTGGCCTTCATGTCAATGCTCCTTAGTTCAGGATTTGGCTCCAAAACTGCTCCCAGATTATTATCCGTTGCCGACAGATTATTTCTCTGACCTTTTACTCCTGGTTCTTCATCATTGATTGAACCGTTATCATTATCTGCGTCTGCAAGTTCAACTGCGGCATTATCGAGTGTAGTTACAGAAGAATTTGCAGGTGTAGTGAAAGGGACATGAACCATTTTAAGCACATCTCTACCTGTTAGGTTGAGAAATTTAACACGATCATCCAATGTTTGGCGTAACACTTCCACATTGAAGAGTGAGACAGGAGTATTCACCACAGCAAAAATTGTTGTGTACGGTCTTACCTGATTCACAATCCCAACGATTTTCTTGGTTTGTGTCGGCACCCATACATTATTTTCGAATCCCGGTAATTTTATTTTTGAAATACTTTTATCACGTTTTGTAACAGGAACAGTTTCCAGAATATAACGTATGCTGACAGAAACACCTACAAACTCTTTTGGTAATTTTTCACGGAAAATAACATCTAATTGTTTTTCTATATCTCTTTCAACTTTTCTCTGCTCCGGTGGTGGAGGTAGTCTTACATCACCTTTTTTAGCTGTACTTTGTCCTTCAGAACCGTTTCCGTCTCCAGTAAGGGCTTCTTCTTCCTGTTCTTTCTTTATTTGATTAAAAGGTACAGCAAGCAGTTCTTCCAGAGATTTCTTTTTTTCTGCGGAAGCTGCTGCTTTTACCGGTGATGGATCTTCCGCCTGTGCTTGGTCTGAATTACCGATACTCTCCTGTGCTCCTAACTTGTCAACAAACAAAAAGCTCAGCAGACAGATAATCAGCAGGGTGTAAAGAGAAACTTCTGCACCAGAAACTTTGACTATTTTCATTACCTACTCCAGATTTTTCAGCATTTGACTTACCTCTTCATCTTTTGGATCTAAACGTTGAACATGCTGCCACATTTCGAGAGCTTCCTCTTTTTCTTCAAGGAGGAAATGTAATGAGCCTTTCATTTTCAGAATAAATATTTTATCCGAACGCTTCACGGCGACTTTCAGACCTTTTGCTGCCCATTCTAAACCTGCAACGTAGTCACCTGTCTGGAAAGCTTCAAGTATTTTTGCACGATATTCTTTAAGCGCACCCCGTTGTTCCGGTGAAAGAGAGTTGTCGGAACGCTCCGGAAAATTCTTACGGATAATTTCCAGCGAATCTCCACGTTGCTGATCAAAGTTTATGGCCAGCGGGACTGCTTCTTTCAGAAAAGTATCAACAGTAGGAAGAACAGTTTCATCTAGCAGTAAATTTATCGCCATTTTTATATTACTGGCAGACGGTGGTGTGCTTTTAGTTTCTTCGTTGCTTTCAATCAATGAAAAATTAACATTTACCACAAAGTCAGTTTTGGCTACATATTTCAACAATAACTCATTCAGTTTCCTTCTGACAATCTGTTCTTCATAAGGTGCAATGCTGTCTGAGAAAGGTTTTGGAAAAGAAGTTCTTTCTACAGTGACAGTATCTCCACGCTCAGCAAGATAAAATTCCTGAGCAGGGATCAGTTTCATTAAAAATTGTTCTTGAGTTTCAGGCAAAGTGTTATCCAGTAAAACACTTACCTGTACTGATTTTAAGGCTTCTTTCAGTTCATGGTTACGTTTTGCGTTTTCATTAACATCAGCATCCTCGTCTTCATTATCATCTCTGGTCTCTGCTTTTGTGTTATCAGTCTCAAGCGGCAGGTTTTTGAGTTGAACTTCCTGGAGTAGTTTTTTGTCCCAATTAATTATTACAGAAACGTTAAAACGTTCTGGCGACAGATAACGTGATAGTAATTGATCAATATCGAGTTTAAGACTTTGTTCAAAGGCAGCGGTTTTCAAACTCAAACGTTTACTAGTTGCATCCTGGAGCGGTACTGCAATGACAAAATTAGGACTGTCAATAGTATGGATTAAGTTTGACTGCAGTCCTCCACGTTGCAAAACAACACGTAGAATCCTCTTGTTGCCCTGTGTCTCTTCTATAACAGTAACTGAATTTTTACCTCCATCAGTCCTTTGATTGAAAAGCACTTTTTTCTTCACCGGAAGTTCTGCGACAGTGCCTACAGATTCTTCCGTCGTAGCGCAACTGCTGAGTACAAACACAAATAAAATGCTTACAACAAAAGTAAGATGAGATAATAAACGTATTAAGCTGTCATTATAAAATTGTTTCATGATAAGCGTAGATCTATGAAATACGTAATTAAAAAATTAAAATTTCCAGCCTATGGAAATAATTGATGCTCCTGAGGCAGTGGCACTTTCGTCAGTTGTCAGCATTGACAGGTAATGGTAGTTAAGTGTCAATTGTTCTGCTACAGAAAAGCTGAAACCTGTCTTGAAATATGACGGATTATTGAAAGGTGTCACTGTCATCATTCCTAAACCTGCAAGAAGAGAAAATGCTACCTGCTCTCCACCAAAGTTAAAAACGTCATAACTTATTGTTCCGTCTATCAAAAAACCTGTGATTGATGACTCATATTTATCTGACAAGTTGGAGTTGTCATCACTCAACATGGCACCGCCGCCGGTAAAACTCCAGTCATCCGTAAGCCGCACCAATTTTTCTCCTCCGAGTACACGTGCCTGATGCTCAACAGTGACAACGCTGCCTGAAGTTGTGCTGGTGAAGGTAATAGGTACACTCATCTTACCGTAAAACGCGTGTATGTAAGATCCAGTTTTAGGCGGTGTTCCTGTAACTATTTTAGAAAAAACAATTTCGCCTCCTTTTGCTTCATAGGCATTAAGTGAAATGGAAAGCTGCTCGCCTTCACTGGTAAACACTGCAATATCAAGAAAGCCCTTAACATTTAGTTCTTTTGCAACATCCCTGCGATATTTGTCGTCAGCGATGCCGCGGCTGATTTTTAGGAAACTACCTGAAATGTTGGTGCGGATTTGACTGCATGATTCGCAGACGCTGACTTTCAACTTGATCAGACTGGTGAGTGTCTGCTGTAAACGTGCAGTTGCGACTTTGCGAAAACTGGCAGGTAGAGTATCTCCAAAAGAAATACTTGAAATTGCGACTGAACTGATTTTTGTCTGCATACTTTGTACGGATTTCACCAGACTTGGAGTAAGTTGCTCCAATTGGGAAATCTGCCGATCTTTCCAAAAAATAGGTTCTGCTTCTTCTACTGCCGAAACAGTTGTCAAACTTAAGGCGAAAATAAACTGCACCAAAAGCAATTTACGTGTAAAATTTGTCATTTGATAATTGTCAAAAACTTGGTGTGTTTTTTGCTGATTCTCATATAAGAAAAATTTATATAGGCTTAATAAACTTCTGCAACCTTCCTGCCAATATAGTCAAAGTACAATGTTGAACCGAATAGTTCTTACAGAAAAAGATCAAATTACGACTTTGAAAGTAATTGATGAGTTGAGGCAAGTAGAAATCGAGCCGGAAATGCAAGCTATTAAAAAAAGCTTGGCTTCTGCTAACACGCGAAAGGTTACTCTTGATTTGGATAATTTGCAAGTCATTAGCAAGGACACGCATGAGCTTTTGGGGTTAATTATCAAGCATGTCCGACTACAAAACATTCCCATTTCCATAACCGGAAGTTCACAAATGGATCCTGGAATTCTGCTGGGAATCTCAGAAGGCAGGCCTCAAATAATTGAGGAGCAGAGTCCGGCAAAAGAAACTTTCACGATTAAGCCCAAATATTATTCTCGTTTTTCAGCACCATTCTTTTCCAGTGATCAAGATAACGTGGTGTTTAAGAGAGTTATTCCTGAAACTGTTAATCCGCAAAAGTATGCAGCGGAAAAACCTTTTCTAAATGATAAACCGGAAGATGTTGAGATTGTCTTGCCGAAAGATGTTTCTGATAAATATTCGCCCTGGTTCAAGCTTGGATGGCTGCTGATTTTATGCCTCACCGCTGTTGCTTTGGCTTTATTGTACTTTCTCTGGCCGTACTATCAGTCAGGAAAAATTCAGGAAGTGTTTTTAGCAGACAACAAGACCCAATTAGCGCTTAACACTGAACAGACAGAAAATATTGCTGTTCAGAAAACCGCCATAGTTTCCTTGATAATGGCGGTCAAAAAGGGAAATAAGGCTGCTGTAGAGCAATTGTTGCTTTCTGGAACTGAATTGGAATTAAAGGATAAAAGAGGTTATACAGCATTTATGCATGCAGTCAAAACACAAAACGCAGATCTTGTGAAATTACTGGCGGAACGTGGCGCGGTGGTAGAATTAACGGATGAATTTGATGACACTCCTCTAATTTGGGCTTCATCCATGAAAAATAAGGCAATTGTTAAATTATTGTTGGAGCACGGTGCAGATCCGGATAAAGGAGATTTTACACCTCTTATGTGGGCTGCTTTTCATGGCGATTTGACACTGTTAAATTTATTTTTGGAATCAAGTGCTAATCTGAACTCACGTACTCAAGCAGGCTGGACTGCACTAATGTGGGCTGCTGAAAAAGGGAATACTCAGGCCATGTGGGAATTGCTCAGACACGGTGCCAGAGTCAACATACAGAATGATAGTGGGAAAACGGCGCTGATCTTAGCAGTACGTAGAGGGAATATCGGAACAATAGGATTATTGCTTAATAAGGGTGCTGATTCAGCGGTGGTTGATTTTGATAAAAAAACTGCTGCAGATTATGCAAGAGATTTTCAGCGGCAGGACGTTCTGCGGTTACTGGAAAAAGAAGTGGGTTTGCATTGATCAAACGTTTTTAGTAAAAACAGGGACTTATTTTGCAGGTAGAGTTTGCAAAAGTGCCAGCAAAAGCTTCACTGCCTGCAGATTATGTCCGCCCCCAGGAATGAGGATGTCTGCATAGCGTTTACTTGGTTCAACAAATTTTTCGTGCATAGGACGTACGGAAGCAAGGTATTGCCTAGTTACGGAATCAACAGAACGGCCGCGTTCGCACAAATCACGTTCTAAACGTCGGATGAATCTTAAGTCCGGCGGCACATCGACAAATACAATTAAATTCATCATTTCACGCAGTTGACTGTCATTCAAAACTAAAATACCGTCCACAATCAAAATTTGACACGGTGCCACCTTTATAGTCTCTGAAGAACGTAAATGCAGGGCAAAATCATAAATAGGCACGTCCACACTTTTTCCGGCAATCAGTTGCTTTATGTGCTCAACCATCAGTTGAGTTTCTAGTGAATCCGGATGATCGAAATTTATCTTGTGCCGTTCCTCAATTGTCAATTCAGGACGGTGTCGGTAATATGCGTCATGGTGGATAACAGACATTTTCTCCGGACCTAACTTTTCTTTAAGCTCCTGGACGATTGTTGATTTTCCGGAACCGGAGCCGCCACCGATTCCCATCACGAAAGGTTTTGCTGTAGCCATTGGAAGGAATACCCTTAAATAAAAACTTTGTAGAACATACGTAGTGACATAATCATCAGGAAAAGCGCAAACCAGCATTTTAGTTTGTCTTTGTCCAGTCGGTGAGCCAGTTTTGCTCCCTGTGGAGCCATGAACATGGTTATTGGAAAAATAAAAACAAAGCTCATCAAATTTAAATATCCGAAGCTTAACTGGGGAAGATTTGGATTATACCAACCGCTGAGAATATAACCGATTGCTCCAGGCAGTGAAATCATCAAACCTAAACTTGCGGATGTCCCAACAGCGCTCAGCATGGGTAAGCTGTAAGCAGTAAAGTAAGAGGTGAAAAAAACACCACCGCCGATTCCCATTATTGCTGAAAGCAGGCCGATCAGACCTCCTGCACTCCACTGCTTTGATAATGCAGGCAGTTCTTTTCCAAGTACGAAATTGTTTTTCTGCAATAAATTTAATGCAATCAACATTGTCAGCGTGGCAAAAACTGTTTTGAGTGAATCACCACTCAGGCTGCCTCCAAGCCATGAGCCAAGCAGCGCTCCAGACACCACCGGAAATGCCAGTTTGCGGAACAAAATAATGTTGCCCGAACCACGTTTGTAATGAGACCAGGCGGAGGTAATTGAGGTAGGTACGATAATCGCCAAAGATGTTCCAACAGCCATGTGTGCAGTGACATCAGTAGAATAACCTAGTTCATCGAATGCATAGAGTAAGGCTGGAACTAAGATTATTCCACCGCCGACGCCGAAAAGACCTGCTAACAATCCGGCAAATGCACCTGACACAAACAGCAAACCCAGCAGTGATATAAATTCAGGATTTGTAAAAGTGGATTGCATGTAATGTTAGATTATTTTTTTGCAGATTTCTTTTTACTTGTTCCTTTCAAATTTGGGAAGCAAATAGGCAGCACATCTTCAAAAGTTTTCACAAAATACGGTTTGATACCTCTAGTTATTATCTCATCCAAATCTTCAAAATCTTTTTGATTTTCTGCAGGAAAAATTAATTGAGAAATACCGGTACGTCTGGCAGCAATTGTTTTCTCTTTTACTCCACCAATAGGCATGACCAAACCTGTGAGTGTTAACTCTCCGGTCATGGCAATATCAGCAATAATAGCTTCATTTGCAACCAATGAGTAAAGTGCGCAAGCCATTGTAATACCAGCAGAAGGGCCATCTTTAGGAGTAGCTCCTGCAGGCACATGCATATGGACAAAGTTCTCGGCAAAGAATTTTTTAATTTTTGCATCGCTGCTACCTTTTGAACGGATATATGTGTAAGCAATCTCGGTTGATTCTACCATCACATCACCAAGTTGTCCCGTCTGTTTGAATCCTGGATTCTTTGCTTCCGCAAAAGATGCTTCTATGAACAAAGTAGCTCCGCCGACACTTGTATATGCGAGACCGGTTATGACTCCAACTTTAGGCTTTTTGTATCGAGTTTCTTCTGCGAAAGTTTTGCGTCCCAGCATTTCAGGCAGATCCTCTTTGCCAATCTTAACATTTTCAATATCTTGCTCTACAATCTTACGTGCAGATTTTCTCATTAATTTTTTAAGATTGTTTTCCAGACTTCTTACGCCTGCTTCTCTGGCATAACCATCAATTATTTCACGTATAACAACTTTAGGAAGTGCAAACTGTGATTTCTTAAGTCCATGTATTTTAAGTTGTTTTGGTAAAAGATGTTTACGGGCAATTTGCAGTTTCTCTTCCAGAATATAACCTGAAAGCCGGATTACTTCCATCCGATCCAACAGTGCAGGTGGAATTGTGTCTGTTTGGTTTGCAGTACAAATAAAAAGTACTTTTGAAAGATCAAAACGTACATCAAGATAATGATCAAGGAAATCTTTGTTTTGTTCAGGATCTAATACTTCCAAGAGTGCAGATGCAGGGTCTCCCTGAAAACTTGCACCGATTTTATCTACTTCATCCAGCATGATTACTGGATTTGCCGTTTTGGAGGTTTTGACCGCATTAATAAATTTTCCGGGAAGCGCACCGATGTATGTCCGACGATGCCCTTTTATTTCCGCTTCATCACGCATGCCGCCTAGAGAAAAGCGGTAAAATTTACGTCCAATTGCTCTGGCAATAGACTGACCCACAGATGTTTTTCCTGTTCCCGGAGGACCAACTAGCAAAACAATTGAACCCGCAAGGTCTCCGTTTATGATGCCCACAGAGATCAGTTCGAGGATACGGTCTTTAACATCTTTTAAACCATAGTGGTCACGATTTAAAATTCTTGCTGCGCGCTGGATGTTGAATACATCTTTACTGTAAATACCCCACGGTAAAATTGTCAGCCAGTCCAGATAAGTTCGGGTAACATGATATTCAGGAGATGAAGGTTCGATTAAACGCATTTTATCCAATTCTTCTTCAATACGCTCTTTTGCTTCTTCACTAAGTTTTAGTTTCTTTATGCGTGCTTCAAATTTTTCGGTCTCACTTTCTGAACCTTCTTTTGTGATGCCTAACTCTTTTTTAATTTCTTTTAGTTGTTCACGCAGGAAAAATTCACGCTGTTGTTGAGACATCCGATCTTCGACACGCTGGGAAATTTTTACCTGAAGTTTTGCAACTTCCAGTTCATGTCTCAGTAAATTTAAGGCTTTTTCAATACGTTCCTTGATGCTCATTGTTTCCAATATTTCCTGCAATTCTTTTCCGGATGCAGTTGTCATGGATGCCGCAAAGTCAGCAAGTGTTGCTGGATCTTTGAGGTTAATACGTCCCATCAACAAACCTAACTCTTCCTTAAACAATGGATTTAACTGAACCAGTTCTTTGATGAAATTGATAATCGAAACGGAAAAGGCTTTTAATTCATATTCAGATTTTTGATCTTCTGTATCCTGAAGATATTTTACTTTTGCTCTGTAGACAGGATCTTCAGCAATTATTTCTAAAATTTCAAAACGCTCCATGACCTGTACGATTATGTGCATCGGGTCATTACCATGCTTTGATGCCTGTACTATCCTTCCAACTGCTCCTATATTTGCCAAGCTGTCCGGAATGTTTTCAGCATCAGTCTCGTCATTATGCACATCAGTTTCATAACTATAAACCAGACCGACATATTTCAAAGGACCTTTTAATTCATCCTCTAAAACCTTTTCCAGTTTTTCATCAGAAATGATAACCGGCAGTAGCATTTTCGGGAAGAGAGGGCGATCGTAGAGTGGTACAATGAGTAGGGAATCCGGAAAAATATCTTCACTGACGACGAGTGATTTTTCTTCAGGGATTGCTTCTAAGGTGTCTCCCTCTATTTCTATAATCTCCTCTTGAGGATCATCAACGGTTTCTAATTCAGGATCAGAAGATTTACTCATAGCATTTTTTGAAAAATATATTTGGTTGAATTATTGCTGATTTGGAATAGTATAAATTTATTTTATGCTGTTTTGGAATTCTTCAACAGTAAGACAACTATTATCCAGTATCGGAACGTGATGGTCTAGCCAGAAATCACTTGAGATGAATTTTGTGGATATTGAATAATGAATTAAAGCTCTGCACCTTCACTTGAAACCCCATAGAGCATGCTCTCCGGGGAAGCCTTTCAGTTTGAGTTTGTTAAGGCTGCAAGCTTTAGCACGTCGCTCATCCCGAATGATGGACCGCACAGAACCGTTTCCAACTGCATTTCCTTTAGCACGTTGTCTTGGATTGGTTGTGTGAGTTTGTAAATCGCGTCTGCGCCCCAAGTTACTCCAACCTGGGTGCGCATGGGGCGTTTAGCTTATAAATCGCGTCTGCGCCCCAAGTTACTCCAACCTGGGTACGCATGGGGCGTTTAGCTGCTCCAGTTTTGGATAGTTTTAATTAAGCGTCAACTACATATTTTGGACCGACCACGTCA